>CALIRS010000142.1 GCA_938042205.1 uncultured bacterium
TTGTAATAAAAAAGAGTTTTCGAAGAAGTTCTCTTCGAGGGGAAAATTTACCAAACTAAGTTTGGTTAGATAAATGAAGGCTTTTTATGCTCGCGGAGGTGGTGTCTCCACAAAATCGATTCTTGAAACAACTTGTTCTAAAGGAAAACAATTTTTTCCAGTAAACTGGGCCTTAGGAACTATAATTTTAGGACAGGGATCGTGCACGAGTTTGGTTTCAAAGGAAAATGTATTCAGCTGGCTGATGGCTTCCTTTGAGTCAGAACCAAGCTCATCAACAAGTTCGCAACCCGAGCACCGATGTAGTCCATCCAAGGTCCACTCTGCAGAGAGAGTAAGTGATTGGGTTTCCTCATAAAACTCATCAAACATATTTGCCCAAATTCCAACCTGTAGCAGTCCAAGCGGAATACTGGTTGTCGAAAAAATTACCAATAGAGCAATTCTCGACAAAAGTCGTTTATGGGCTGTTTCAGGCATTTAATTTATTTAAAAGAAAACGCGTTCGATCGTCCAATAAATTCCCATAAGTGCAATTAAGATAGAGCAGGGGACCACTGCCAGTTTTCGATATTGTGCCTCATCCTTCAGCCAGAATGTAAGCACAAAGACGATTGCTATTACCGCTAACTGCCCGAACTCGACTCCAATATTAAATCCAAGCAACCCAATCACTAAGGACGCCGGATCCAAATCAAAAGCAGAAAGGGCACCGGCAAAACCCAGTCCATGTATCAATCCAAAGAAAAAGACAATGAATAGCCTGGAGTGTCGGTAGTTGGGGAAGAAAATATTTTCCAGTGCGACCACCGCAATACTCGCAGCAATAATTGGTTCAACGACATGTGATGGTGCTGATATTAATTCCAAAGTAGCAAGACCGAGGGTGATGGTGTGAGCAACCGTGAATACTGAGACTTGGTACAAGATGGTTTTCCATTTTCTTGATAGAAAGAAAAGTCCCAACACGAACAGAATGTGATCAAGCCCAAGTGGTAAAACATGAACAAATCCCTGCCTGGTAAAAGAATAGAAAGTACTCCGTGCATCCTCTCTTCGTTCTTCCACACTTTTCTCAGCAATTGTTTCTGACTCTTGCTCGGCCTTAGGTTGAACAAGCGGTTTCCCGTCAATGAAGGAGAGATCGAATTTAAAACTTTCTTCATCGGGAAAAAGTACATTTACCCGGCGTTGGGGTTTTCCGTTAATTTGATTGGTAAAAATTAAATCATAGGGAGCATCTTCTTTGGAGCGGATCTGATAGAAGCTTGCATTCGTGTCGAGAAAGGTATTGTGGCGACCCTCTATTACCACGATGTTTTCCTCACTGAAATCGCCTCCATCTTTTTCAGTAAAGGACAGGTCAAAATCGGGTAGAAACCATGGGGTTTCGCCAAAGCGCAAATCAAAAGCATCACCAATCATTTTCTCAGCTTTTTGAATCAGGTCCGATTTATTTGAGTCAGGAAGGTCTTTGAAAGTCTTTTCCGTTATGAAAGGAATAGATTCTGGATCTTCGGCGAAACTTCGTGGGTCTATCTCCACAACTATTGATGCGTTCCCGTCAGAATAGAAACTCCCAATGACTGGAATATCGGGAATTGGGTGAGACCATAGAGAATTAATAAATCCTCCGATAACTAAAAAAAAGAGTAACTTTTTCAAAATTGAAGAGTATTAGGAATGGTAACTTAAATGAAAATTATTTCATCAAAATGAAAATTAATCTTGTGAAAGCAGGAATTGACTATTGATTGATGGAATCTATTACAAACCCTAATATTATTAAATTATGAAATTATTCAGCACAGCTATCATATCTCTGCTCTTCGCAGGTTCAGTTTTCGCGGGATGTCCTTCAAAGACAATCAAGGGAAAAGTCGTCAGCTTTGACGAAGAATCTAAAACCCTTACTGTTGCACAAGGCAAAAAGGAAAAGAAAGTCCAGGTAGGCAGCAAAACTAAAATGGAAGGTTTTGAATGCCCAACCAAGCTTGAAGCTGGAGCACGTGTTTCTATCGATGGATGTAACTGCAAAAACAAAGTTGCAACTAAAGTTACCGTTGCAAAAGGAAAGAAAAAAGATAGTTAATCTTTTTCTGAGATTTTAAAAAAAGCCCTCTCCTCGAGGGCTTTTTTTGTGTCTGATTTATTTTAATACTATCGTTCTGGATCGACTCAAAACTCTGCCCAACCCAACATTTGGACTCATACAAAGGGCAAAAATAAAAACGATAGATGCTGAAATAACCATTGCAGCTGCAATGGAGCAATCAAGCCAGTGCGCCAGGTGAAATCCGCCAAGAGTGTAAAAGATTCCCAGAGGGAATGTGCAAAAAAGAATGACCGATAATCTTTTGAAGAAAAAAGAGGCTGTGACGGAAGGAAAGATCAACATGGCCACGACTAAAATTACTCCAACAGCTTCCAAACTGGCAACTGTACAAAGAGCAAGAAGCAACATAAGTGCAAAGTGAATTCCCTTAACGGGCCATCCAAAAGACCGGGCAAGTATGGCATCGAAACTGGTTAGCAAGAGCTGTCGGTAAAAGACCGTGATTGTAAGCATTATCAGAATAAAAATCACCCCGATCGTCCAAAGTGAACGATTTCCTAAGTCAATCCCCATAATAGTTATTTCGGGTGCAAGAGGAGTAAGACCAATTTCTCCATAAAGAATACAGTCTGTATCGAGATCCAGATGACCAGTTTGCAAATTGATCAATGTGACACCAAGGGCAAAGAAGGTAGTGAAAACTATGGCCATGGAAGCGTCTTTTTTAAGGGAAGAATTTTGATTCAGCCACTCTATGCAAAAACTACAT
>CALIRS010000143.1 GCA_938042205.1 uncultured bacterium
TTGTTTTGAGCTTAATTTCGACTATTTTTGGAAAGGGCATGTATTTTGTCCCATTTGGGCTGATGGCACTGGCATTAATTTTTTTAAGCGGCAAATACCAGGAGCTCAAAAGTGCAATTATTGGTCTTTCTATGTCTTTTATTTCGCTGCTTTCTTTTTTAACATTGAGTCTTGGTGTTAGCAAATTTTTTAACCTGGTCAGTATGAAAGAAAGTGGGGGATTTATCGGTGCGCTGGCTGCATATCCCTGCTACTTCCTTTTCGGAAAGACCGGGGCTTACATTTTCATCATATCGCTTATGCTTGCCGGGGCTGTCATTTCAGTAAACAAACCCCTAAGAGAGCTTTTAGAAATTGCTGGTCGACTGGTCATACCATCAAGAAAAAAAGCCCAAGTGATTGAAAGACCAACACTTACGCAACCTGTAGAATTTGCAAGCGAAGTGGTAACTTCTGATGAAGTGGCTCTCAAGACGGTGAAATTACCTGAAGATTATCAGACAGATGAAAAAGTCATGCTTTCCGAAATTTCAAGAACAAAGAAAAAATATACATTTCCACCAGTCGACCTTTTAGTTGACTATCGTGGAAAGATTGCCAGAAGCGCCAAAGAATTCAAAACTATTCTCGAAAGCACTTTAAGAGAATTTAACGTTCCTGCAAAGGTAGTGGGTATTCAAGAAGGACCTACAGTCACTACCTTTGAATTGCACCTTGAGCCTGGAACAAGAGTTAGTCGTTTATCATCCCTTTCTGAAGACATTGCCCTGGCGCTGGCTACTCCTAATATCAGAATTCTTACTCCAATTCCGGGGAAGCAAGCAATAGGGATAGAAGTACCGAATATCGAAAGGGAATTAGTTACCCTTAAAGAGTTAATTCTAAGGCCTGAATGGAAGCAAATTAAAGACCCGCTTTTGATTGCTATCGGAAAGGATATTTCCGGAAAACCTTTCTACTTCAACATTAAAGACATGCCCCACTTGCTTATTGCCGGTTCAACAGGCTCCGGCAAAAGTATCTGCATAAACTCTCTGATAACTTCTATTCTTTACAGAGCCACACCTGAAGAAGTCAAATTCGTTCTGATTGACCCCAAACGAGTGGAACTCTCACTCTACAGCGACATTCCACATCTTCTGACTCCGGTGATCGTAAATCCAAAACAGGCAGCGACAGTGCTTGGGTACATCACCGGCGAAATGGAGAGAAGGTATGAAATTCTTTCCAAGCACCAGGTGAGAAATATTCAAACATATAATCAGAAAGCTATCTCTGAGGACTTTGAGCCTCTTCCTTATATCGTAATAATTATTGACGAGCTTAATGACTTGATGCTTATAGCTGCAAACGAAGTTGAAGATGCTGTTGTCAGAATTTCCCAGATGGCAAGGGCGATAGGTATACATCTGGTGGTAGCTACACAGAGACCGTCAACTGATGTCATTACCGGACTGATTAAGTCAAATATCACCACAAGAATCGCATTTTCAGTAGGTTCACAGATAGATTCAAGAGTAATTTTAGATACACCGGGTGCCGAAAAGCTTATGGGGAGGGGAGATATGCTCTTCCTGACACAATCCCTTTTAAAACCAATCAGACTGCAATCACCTTATATTTCAGAAGCAGAAGTTCAATCTGTAACTGCTTTCATAAAGAGCCAGAGACCGCCCGAATATAATGAGGAAATGCTTAAATATCAACATACCAGCTCTCGAGAACTTAGCTTTGAAGACGAACTTTTTGATGAAGCTGTGGAAACAATTCTTAATTCAGGGCAGGCTTCAGTTTCATACCTGCAACGCAAATTAAGGATCGGATATGCAAGAGCTGCGAGATTGATGGACATGCTTGAAGAAAGGGGGATTGTTTCTCCTCAAGACGGCGCTAGACCTCGCGAAGTTCTAATTACTCCTGATGAATGGTACCAAATTAAATCAGAATAATATGTATCGATCATTAACGGTATAATCAAGAGGATATGACCATCGGACAGAAGCTCTCTGAACAGAGAAGAAAGTTAGGCAAAAGCCTCAAAGAAGTTGAAGCTGATTTAAGAATCAGGGTTAAATACCTGGAAAATTTAGAAAATGATCGTTTCGACCTGCTTCCCGGAGAAGCTTATGTCAGGGCGTTTTTAAGAACTTACAGTAGCTATCTTGGACTTAATGCTGACAGTATCATCGATGAATATGAATCTCTTTATACTACAGAAAATGAAACAAAACCACCTTTTTTAGATTCATTTCCCATCAGATCTCTTTTACGTATTTTAACGATAGCATTCCTTGGCACTATCATTGCTATAGCTGCCTGGCTTTCAATCCCGAAAAAGGAACCTATCCCTAGAATGCCAGCTCCTCCTGTTGAAGAAATCAGTACTCCGACGCTTGAAAATCAGAAACATAAGTTAATCGTTCCTCAAAAAGAAACTACTCCTGCTCCAGTCAGCAACCAGGAAAATAACGAACAATTTAAACTTACTTTAAAAGTCGACAAGGGGGGACGCTGCTGGGTGAGAGTGAAGACTGGAAACGAAACAGTTTTTGAAAAAACTCTTGAGGCGGGAGAATCAAAAACTCTTGACCTCGCCACAACTGTTACAGTCCGGTTGGGGAATCCCGCTGCAGTGAGGATATATATAAACGATAAAGAAATAACTGGTTTTCAAAAAAAGGGAATAGTGGACCTCATAATTGACTCAACCGGGATAAAACTGAGATAGCAACTAATCAATAAACAAAAGGCATTTTTTCATTTACTTACACTTAGAACAATCATTATTATTGCTTTGCTTTTTTAATTGAAATCTTAAGTGCACATATACTTAAAGCCTGCCAGGTCTTGGCTTTTTTCGTTCATGGCAGGTAAGACGTGTGCCTTTGTAATCCAGAATGGAATATTAAGAAGTCTGCTTTTAAGCATTCTGGTTGCGTTTTTTAGCGCAACAATTTTGGTGTAATCTGATGTACTTTACGTCTGAATAATTAGTTTTCGATTACTCTGAGAGATATTTTTTTGGGTAGGCTTGGATATCGCTTTTTCCATTTTTAATTTTAAAATCATCGGCTGATCTGAAATAAGAGAAGAAATCAACTACCTGAGGAGGTAAGAACTGCAAAAAAATAGCCCTTACCATCTCATCTGTGGTTCCTTCACAGGTTCGATGTAAAGCATTTCCTTCATCTTCTTTATCAGAATGTTAAAAAATCTAAAAAGTAATCCTTCTACATCTCGCCAGTAAAAAACTTTAAACTACAACAAACAAAACGATTAAGATACAATATTTCAAATTATGTGGAAGAAGAAGTTTTTTATTGCTGATGAAAACGATATTCTTGGTGGAAAGGTGGCGGACGTTTACTTTGAACGAGGACGAAGTATTCTTGAAAAAAGAAACATCAATCCAACAGTTTACGGAGAAGTTACACCTTCAAGTCTTCCAGAAAGCTGGGAATGGGGGATTCTTGCCGGTGTCACTGAGGTCATAAATCTTTTTGAGGGAATACCTGTCACTGTAAGGTCGATGGAAGAAGGCTCTCTTTTCTATCCTGAAGAGCCTGTCCTCTCTATAGAAGGGAAATACAACGAATTCGGCGTTTTCGAAACTGCATTCCTGGGTTTTCTCTGCCAATCTTCGGGCGTAGCCACCAAAGCAGCACGCTGCAAGAAAGCCGCTAAAGGCAAACCGCTTTTCAGTTTTGGAGCTCGCAGAATCCACCCTGCAGTGGTACCCGCTGTTGAAAGAAGCGCGTTCATCGGCGGTTGCGACGGCGTTGCCGGCATTATTTCTGCCGAAACCATCAATGAAGTCCCTGTGGGAACCATGGCTCACGCTTACATTATTTGCTACGGAGATGAAATTGAAGCGTTTCGAGCATTTGACGCAGAAATGCCTGAAAGCGTAAAAAGAGTAGCTCTCATAGACACCTTTGAAGATGAAAAATTTGGAGCTTTAAAAGCTGCGGAGGCACTGGGCGAAAAACTCTTTGCGGTAAGGCTGGACACTCCGGGAAGCCGGCGTGGTAATTTTAAAAAAATCATTCGGGAGGTTCGCTGGGAACTTGACTTGAGAGGCTTTCAAAACGTTAAAATCTTCGTTTCTGGCGGGCTTGATGAAAACCGAATCTCTGAACTGTCAGAAGTAGCTGATGTTTTTGGAGTCGGAACCTCCATCAGCAATGCTCGAGTAGTAGATTTCGCATTTGACCTTGTGGAAAGAGAAGGGAAACCAGCTGCTAAAAGGGGAAAGCGTTCAGGGAAAAAGCAGGTTTATGAATGTTTGAAATGTCTTAAACATCTGGTGGTGCCAGTAAACATAGAAGTTACTGATTGCCCCTGTGGAGGTAACGTTAAACCACTTCTGAAAGAATTTGTCAAAAATGGAAAGATAGTTGCTAAACCGGAAACCGTACAAGAAGCAAGAAAAAGAGCTCTATCATATCTTGAAAAGTTAACTCTTTAGAAAGTTTAAGAAAGGGATAAGAATTTTTGTGCTACTATCAAAACTGAAAATTAAACTATTGTGCATTTTTATCCTTTCTTTGTCATTTTTGTTTTTATTAAACCAGGCTACATCTGCAATAGAAAAAACAGAAACTGTGCCAACAATTACAGCCAGGAGTGCTGTCGTAATCGATGCCGAAACAGGTACTATTCTTTTCGAGAAACAAGCAAGAGTACGCCTTCCAATGGCATCGCTTACCAAGGTGATGACTGCTCTGGTAGCAATAGAGCAAGTTAAAAACTGGGATACCACCGTTTCAGCCACTCCTCAAGCTTGCCAGGCTGGAGAATCAGAAATCTACCTTGAGCCCGGAGAAAAGATTTCTCTTAAAAACCTTCTATATGCTTCTCTTCTTAAATCCGCAAACGATGCTACTTTACTTCTTTCTGAACAAGTTGCAGGCAATGTAAATCTTTTTGTGGCTATGATGAATAGAAAAGCTAAAGAGCTCGGCATGAACGATACACATTACCAGAACTCTCATGGCTTGACTGCAAATAATCACTTCTCTTCTGCACTGGACAGTGCTAACCTCGCCAGAGAAGCCCTTAAATACGACTTTTTAAGAGAAGTCTTCCGAACGAAAAATGTCAATATCCCCTGGGAAAGCAAAAAAACTGTTAGATCAATTACAAACCATAACAAACTACTTCATCGATATTCGTTCATAAAGGGTATAAAGACAGGCTATACCCGAGCTGCTGGAAACTGCCTGATATCATACGCTGAATATGGCAAACGCAAAGTTATCGCCGTGGTATTAAATGCACCGTCTTCTACCGATTGCTATAACGATTCTCTCCGCTTGCTTGAATATGGTAAATCACGCCTTAAAGAGCAAAAATTAATTAAAAAGAATCAGCCTGTGGGCACGATAACGCTTGGCAATTTTCCAAAACGGGAATATCGCCTCATCGCAACGAGCGATATTATCGCAGTAGCACCTGAGAATTTCAAAGACTTCCAGTTCAGAATAACAAAATTTCCTGGAAATGCAATTACGAAAGATGGTATTGCAGGTTTACTTTTCGTTTATAAAAGGAAAAATCTCGCTGGTGCAACTTTTTTAAAATTAAAGCCAGAAAGAAAGTTCAATAAAGAATTCTCTCCAAATGAAAAAGAAACTAAAATCTGGCTTGACTATTTGAGAAAGATTCTTTGATAAAAAACTCTTTGACGTTTGAGAAGGCACTTTTTTTAAACTTAAATGGTTAAGAAATGAAGAGAAACACAACATACTGATGCAAATCAAGATCAAAATAAACTCTTTACCTATTGTTTAAATTTACATAAAAAGATATTATGGACTGGGTGATTTAGGTGACAGATTCATCTTCGAGTTCGTTTGAAAACCTTTTTTTAAGACTTAAAGAACTTTCCAATGAAGAGATAACTTCTCTGGTGCGCGATCTTGAAAACGAAGAGAAAAGACTCTCAAAAAAACGCAGAAATCTTCATCGGCAGATTGACTCACTTAAAACTTATATTAGTCGCAAGTTTTTAAAAAAATTAAATACTGAAATGGAAGAAAAGTTACTTGTCAGAGTTGCTGAAATGCTCACAACTCCATTGCGTTCAATACCTATGGAAGTGCTCAGTGAAGAAAAAGAAGTCGACATCAATGTGCCCGATGATTTTAGCAAGCTTGATTTTGAAGAACTAGAAAAAATCTATCACGACTTAAGAAGGGAAGAAGCCAAAGTTTCATATCGGCGCCGGGTAATCCAGGGGAAAATAGATATTCTCAAGAGTGAAATCATTGCTCGACTTGAATCAACTTTAGAAATTCCAGACAAAACAACTGAAGACCTTATCAAACGCATTTCCAAAATACTATCAAGCAAAGGTTTTTAATTGCAGAAAGGAGATATGATGCCAGAAAAAACTCTTCGAAAAATCATTGCCAAATTTTTTGAGGAAATGACGATTGACATTATGGAAGAGCGAGTTGTTCGATACATAATTCGTGAGCTCAAGAATGGAAGGAAATTAAACTCCATTTTGAAAGAC
>CALIRS010000144.1 GCA_938042205.1 uncultured bacterium
CGCATAAGATATGGAAAGATTGCCTGGATTGCGTTAAATTTCCGGATTGTGACGAGATTTCATTGATGATTAATTTAAAAGTGGATTGAGCTAAGAATTTAAAATAAACTAACGAAGTTAACGCAAAATCTAAAGTATAAAATGAGGTGCGAAGATGAACTGGCAGCAAATAGCAACTTTAATATTCCTGATTGCGATGATTACCTTTTCTATCTGGGCTTATAGAGAATCATCAGCTTATCAAAAAGAACAGAAAGAGAAAGAGCTATCTTCAGAAAAAGCTGGAACAGAGCGAGGTTCACAAAAACAAAAAAAGCAAAAGTAAATTATTAATTTTACTAATTTGTCGAAGTCGCTGTAGACTCAGTAGAACTTTTAGTTTGATTAACTACTTTCGTTCCTACCACTACTATCTGCGTTTTCGGACTGTATCTGCTTCTAAAAACATCTTCATGAATTAATTTTCCGCGTGCATCATACACCCACCGTCTGACAGTTATACTTCTTCCCATAATTCCTGCTTCCTCAACCTTCCGATAACCTGAAGGTAAATTTGGGTCTTTTTTCGTTACCGTCCTAAAACTTGTAAAACCGGATGCCTTCGAGGTTTCATACTTTACATCCCGACCCTCTTTTGTTCCGTAAAAAGATATGGTTATTTTGCTTGAGGTGGCATAAGCTTTAATCAAAATCCAATTTTGATAATCGTTCTTAAACTTAAGGTCATAACCCCAGTAAGAAACAGTAGCATCCCTTCCAGGAGGATATTTACTGATATAAAAACTGTGATTCATTCTTTCAATCACTTCAACGCCAGCAAAAAAAACGGTATTGAAGAGAGTTGTCGCAACCTGGCAAGCGCCACCGCCAGCAGTATCAACTAGCCTGCCATTTACAATGGTTGGTGCTAATTTGAATCCCCTTTCAATAGTCCTCGGACCTATTCTTTCATTGAAAGAAAAAACTTCGCCAGGCGCGATAAGCTCGCCGTCCAGCAACGCTGCCAGCAATTTTATATTAGCGACGCGCGATGTCTGCCTCGGGTTATAAGATGTGGTAAATGATACAATCTCCTCTTTTATTCCCATCTTGGAGGCTTCTCTGGTGGTAATCTCAGGTTCTCTTTCCGCAAATACTACTTCCACATGTGCAACATCCGAAATCTTAAGTTTTGCAGTGGCAATTTCAGCAGTGGCAGAAGCATCAGGCATGATTCCATTTTCATGGGGTATAATTTCCACTTTGCCGGATACGACTTTGAAAGAAGCATTTACTGCCGGCTTTCCAGCCTTTTCAAACCGTTTATCGAGAAACTTTTCAAGTCTCTTCGGCGAAAACGCAATCTCCAGCTTGCCTTCCCGTTTTGCTCCGTGAAGATATTTGACGATAGGTTCTCCTGAAATTTCTGCACTCAAGGAATCTTTGTAAAAAATAACTTTCTTTTTCTTCCATTGATGAAGCTCAGAAAGCTTTCTGTCAGCTTCCTCAGTAGAAATGTCTGGTTCAACAATGACATAATTTAAAGAAACTGTTTCTTCTCCTGAAACAAAAGCAGTAGCCAATTTTTCTCGAAATGTTTTTTCAGAAATGGTTTTACCTTTAGATGAATTCTTAATACTTGCTTTGCCACTCTCATCAATCAATAACTGTGCATCCTGCGGTTCTACTGCATAGCTCGCAAGTAAAGATTCAAAGTATTTATTAAATTTTGCCTCATCAACGGCAACTGAAGGTTTAAATGCCCTTGGAATGTAAAAAAGCTGCGCGTAGTACAAACAATTTAGAAAATTATTATTATTTTGATAATGAGTTTTGATCTTCTCTACAGTCTTTCTTGAGTCCAGGCTGAAACCAATATTTCTGAAAGCAGTACTGGTAGTATCTTTTCCTATTTTTATGGTGACATTTTTTCTCTCAAGCTCTCTGGATTTACTCTCAAGTCTTTTAATACTTTCTCTCTCAGATTGAAAACCAATATTTACTTCGTCCACTCTTACACCAAGAGGTATCTTTTGACTGTAAACCGCGTATGGGAAAACAAGTAGCGCCGCAAGTACGACCACAGAAATTACTGATATAAAAATTATCTTTTTTTTATTCATCTCTTTTTATCCAAAGCTTAAGATAAAGCATTTATTTTACTGTTTTTTAAAAAAATCATATCTTATTTCCCTTTCTCGACGCGATAACTATTCTGTTCTTCTTCTCCACCACTACGTCAACTCCTTCTATACCCTCAAGCGTACTTTTGACCCCGCCAATCACATTTATTGCTCCTTCAAGCGTATCAGGATCACCAATCGCCTCGAATATAACTGGATTTGAAAGCCGATACCCGTCGAAATAATATTGCCCCTGCCTAAAACTGAAGTGAGAATTCAGAACTGCTCTTACTTTATTAACCGCTATTATTTCAGCCCCGGATGCTTTCAGCTCATTGAGCACATCAAAAAAGTCAGTCTCATTAAGGTTGGGATTTTCAAACGATATCATAACCCTCACGCCGGGTCCGTAAACTTCTTTAAGACCAATAACCGCTTCTAACAATTCAATTTCTCCTCTTATCGATTTCGCCACTTCTAACTGATTTTCACTTTTCGCTTTTAAATCATTAAGTTTAGTCTGCAAAGTTAGTACTTCCATCCTCATATTCAGCAATTCTGCGGAAATGTTGTTGTATAGCTCCCTGAGCTCATCATTTGAAAGATTTCTAAGCGCCCCTCTCGAAGAGGTAACCATAAATTGACCGGCAACGATATAGCCAAAAATCAGGAAAGCGACGAAAAAGGTGGCAAAGACTGGAAGGTGACTTCTTTCGAAGCTGATTCTCACTTATTTTTCACCCTTAGTTGAGCCAGAATATATCGTCTTAATACGGCGAGGTTTTGAAAT
>CALIRS010000145.1 GCA_938042205.1 uncultured bacterium
AAGTTTCCTCTTTTCTGAAAGAAGACCCCGGTAAGAATTGGCAATGCAACCACTAATTTCGCCAGCTGCTCATTGTGTTTAAAAGTAGTCTCCTTAAGAATTGAAGATGCAGCAATAAAATTTTTAGCTAATACAGGCAAGGCTATTTCCCTGAAAATGAGATAATGAAGAAGCACCTTACCAATTATTCGTCCTTCAATCAGGTAAAGATTCTTTATAACGTAAGGTCTTAAAAAAACTATCTCTGTTATTGCCCCCGGGTTCGTATCCAGCAAGATCCTTGAAACTGTCTGAGTAATAACACGTGACAGTTCTCCGCTATCTTCAGCAACTAAAATGCGGCCTTCGTCTCTTCCTATTACTTCAGAAATGATACTTGCTACTTCTGAGGATTTACTACCAGTAAGAAAGCAACACCAGTCAGACGTCAGGCGAGATACAAAGTAGCAAGCTTCTGCGGCAACTTCTGCCTCAACAAGGGGATTTTTTGAGAAAATAACGATTGCATCGCTTTCTTTTATTGCTCTGCCTGTGTTCTTCGGGTTTGCCTCAAGCTCAGAAAAAAGGATTGGTCTAACGAATGTTGATTCCCCCTCACCGGTTAATAAAAAAGAAATAGTTTCTGCTTCTCTTGTGCTGGCAGTAATTAATGCAATTCTAGGGAAGGTTTTTTCTTTTCCTGTTCTCAAGTATCTGTTGGCTTTTAAAAATTCTCTGACAATTTTTGTCCACTTTTCCATTTGACTATCCTTTCCAATCTATCTCATGTTTTTTATTATGAAAGTCGATTTCTCCAGGCAGAGGAAATAATGCCTATTGATATCCAGTTCATCAATAAAAAACTACCCCCGGAGCTTAAAAAAGGAAGAGGTATTCCGGTTATAGGCATAATCCCGATATTCATCCCAATGTTTGTCAACACATGAAAAAGAAATATCACCCCATAACCGTAGATAAATAATCTTATGAATTCATCATGAATCGTATAAGCTACAAACTCTATTCTTAAGAGGAAAAGAAAATAAAGCAGTAGAAGTATAAATGCCCCAAAAAATCCTGTTTCTTCCCCTACCACAGAAAATATAAAATCAGTATGCCTTTCAGGCACAAATCTAAGGCTTGTTTGAGTACCTGCAAAAAGCCCTTTCCCTTTAATTCCACCTGATCCAATAGCAATCTTCGCCTGTGTGAGGTTGTATCCAGCTTGAGAAGTATTACCTTCAGGATTTAGAAACACTGTCAGCCTCTTTACCTGATACTCCTTCAAGGCTCCGATTTTCACTGCCCCGGCACACGCAATAATAAGAATCAAACTTACAATAACCAGGTCTCTTATCTTTGCTCCCGAAGCAACCAGCATTCCCATGAGCATTACCACCAGAACAACTGCTGTTCCCAGATCGGGTTGCACAAATATTAGAAGCACAGGAAGTAAAAGGTAAGCAAAAGCAAGCGCGATGTCCTTTAAGGTGATCTCCTCCTCCAGACTTGCAAAATAAGATGCAAAAAAGAGCGCCATAAACAGTTTTGCAAATTCTGAAGGCTGGATATTTATAGGGCCTATCTGGATCCAACGTTGTGCGCCAAGGCTTTTCTCTCCGAGCGCAATTACAGCGATTAAAAGAATCAGATTCAACATATAAAATATCCAGGAATAATTTTTAAGCTTTCTTACATCATAAAAAGAGATAAGGATAAAGATAACTATGCTCAATACTACCCACGTAAGCTGTCGGTAAAAGAAAAATGTACCTTCAAAACCCCGGACTCCCGTACGCGTTGCCGATGCGATCATTATCAGCCCGAATACTGAAAGAATGAACGCAACAAGAATCATTGAAAAATCGAATCTTTCAAGTTCGCTTCGTTTCCCTACTTTCATCGAGAAACGTCACTTCCTGAAACTAACTTTTCTTCTTCAATTGAAAAGAGATGAGAAAACACATACCGGGCTGCTGGCGCAGCTACAGCTCCTCCGTGTCCTCCTTCCTCGATAATTACAGAAACAACATATTTCGGATTATCACTTGGTCCAAAACCTACAAACCATGCATAGTCGTCTTTCCCATATACCTCAGAAGTGCCAGTTTTTCCAGAAATTTTGACCGGAAAACCTTCAAAAGCAATTTTCGCGGTACCTCTGGTGACCACTTCTCTTAAACCCTGCAATAATGTCCTTTTCAAACCTGGTGAAATATGGATTTCCTTCTCGAGTTCAGGTTTAAATTGTTTAATAACTTTTCCCGTTGGCGAGACAACCTTATTTACCAAAATTGGCCTAAATAATTTACCTCCATTAGCAAGTGCCGCATAAAACCTCGCCATTTGAAGAGGTGTGGTAAGAAGATCCCCCTGACCAATAGCCATATTAACAGTATCTCCAGGCAGCCATACCTGTAATTCTTTCTTTTTGAAATAATTTTTTTTCCATTGCTTATCAGGAACACGTCCCGAAATGTCTCCAATTGCAATTCCGGTATGAGTACCAAAACCATATTTTTTCGCGGTTTCCTGAAGAAGCTCTTTCTTCGTGCGGTAAAGCCTGAGCCCGAGTTCGTAAAACACTGAGTCACAGGAATCATAAATGGCACGCGTCAATCTTAACCTCCCATGGCCACTTCTTTTCCAGCAATACTTTGGCCAGCTTTCACCAAATCCCGTCCACTTCCCATAGCAACTAAAAGTTTCTCTCGTAGACGCCAGTCGATTTTCTACAGCTGAAATAAGCGTCAGCGGCTTGATAGTTGAACCAGGAGGGTAAGCAGCACTTGTGGCTCTGTTTAGAAGAGGATAATTGTTCTTTTTTAAATTTAACTCATTCCACATCCGAGGATCTACTCCTCCAACAAAAACTCCAGGATTAAAAGAGGGATAACTTGCCAGCGCTAACACCTCCCCGGTTTTCACCTCGAGAACCACAATCGCTCCAGCAGCGGCCCGGCTATGTTTCTGACGACGTGCCATCTTAATCGCTTCCCCAAGAGCATCTTCAGCAGCTTTTTGAATTTTTAAATCAATAGTAAGAACTATATCATTTCCAGGAACTGGATCCTCACGTTTAAGGCTCCTCTTGACATTCCCCAGAGCATCAACCTCCATAACTAATCTCCCCTTAATGCCTCTTAAAAATGCGTCATAAGCTTTTTCAATGCCTGTTTTTCCAACAGTATCACCTCTGTCAGCGCCGGGATATTTCTTTTCAGAAATATCTTCCCCAGAAATCTCTCCCACATACCCAATTACATGAGCTGCACTAATCCCGTTAGGATAATATCTGATAGGCATATACGACACATTTAGATGAGGATATTTTTCTTTTTCTTCTTGAATCATCGCCACCTGTTCAAAACTAAGGTCTTTAGCTAAAAACACCTCATCTTCACGGATGACCCTTGACTTTTTTGCCTTCTCTTTGAGATCTTCAGCTTTGACCTTTAATACAGGCTCAAGCCTTTCATAAATCTCATCCCTGTTCAGATATTTTTTTTCAATAAATAAAGCATATGAGAGTCTATTGGTAGCCAGCAGTTTTCCATTCTTATCCAATATCTTTCCACGCAAAGCTTCGATCTTTTCTATTTTTAAGCGGTTTTCTTCTGCTTGAATGCGATAAGATTCTCCAGAAACTACCTGAAGAAACCATAAACGAAGCAAGAGAATTAAAAAGATGATTATCTGGGCACCGATCAGGAATCTTATCCTTTTTTCAAAGAGCTCTCTCCGTCTTTTTTCTCTCATCACTCAGATGCCTCAAGCCTGTCTCTCCTGAAAAAGATCGAAAGGATAGACCCTGCTATTCCCGTCCATAAAGCTGCTGCTAAAAATCCTCTTATTTCACCAGTAATCACCACTCGGCCATCAACGATTACATGAAACAAAAACACGAGACCAGTTCTTAAGATAAACGAAGTGGCTCCAGCAATAAAAAACCAGAAAAAGTTATAAGCATGAAAAAACTTTGCTGTATAAGAGACGATAAAACCAGTCAGAGAAAGCGAAAAAGCATTTGCCCCCAGGAGCTCAGGACTTACCAGATCAAGAATCAACCCCATAAGAGCACCGAAAATTGTGGCTCTCAGTTCATCATGATAAGTGCCGTAAACCATTGTCGCCAGTACTGCCGCAAAAGCGAACCCTGGAAACCCGGTTAGCAACCATGAGATTACTGCTGCTATCAAAAAAAGGGTTATTAAACGAATAAAAACTTTGATAAGGTTCACCACTTTTCTCCTTCTTTTTTGAGGATGTAAAAAAATTGATTACCAGCATAATTAACGGCAGGACCAACTTCAATGACTTTATCAAGGCGATTCGGATCTTCCTTCACACTGAATACAGTACCAATCAGTAAACCTTCCGGAAAAATCTTCCCGAGACCAGAAGTAACTACAATGTTTCCAATAGATACTTTACTCTCCTTGGGAATCAAACGAAGCATAAGCTTTTCCTCACGGGTCCCCTCGACTACCCCGACTTCTCTTGTCTCTACAATCCTTGCGCTTACTGAAGATATAGGATGGTTCAGCGGCAGGATTACAGAAGAACTTTTCCCTACCTGATATACTCTCCCAAAAATTCCGTCGCTGGATATTACCGGATCATTTCTCTCTACTCCATCTCTTGAACCTTTATCTACCGTATAGAATTTTCCTCCAATTTCCTGGTGAATTATCACCACCTGTGCCGGTATTAATTTGTAAGAAAATCTTTCTCTTAACCCCAAAGCTTTTCTTAATTCCTCATTCTCACGTTTTAAATCTTGAGCTTCTAAAACCAGTCTCCTTGACTCAGAAATCTGTCGCCTCAGTTCTTCATTTTCTCTTTTCAATTCGCCAGCCATAAAAATTCCCGAAAACCAGTCTGAAATGCTCACGTAACCTTTTTTTATAAAACTGACAGGCGTAACGAACAAATCCCTTAACCTTGCCTGAGTTCTGTGCAAAGGACCTTCGTCTCCTTCTCGGACATAAATAGAGACGACCAGAACACACAGAACAAGTATTGTTAAAAGTGTGATATAAAGGCGGTTCTGATACCGCCGTTCCCGCAATTTTATTCCTCCTATAGACAGCTATCACGATGACCAGGAGCGCGGTCCACCAGTAAGCACTTTTTTCAAAGTGGCAATATCTTCCAGCGACCGCCCTGATCCCCGAACAACACAGGTTGTTGGGTCCTCCGTGATATGCACGGGCATACCCGTTTCCTCTCTAAGTCTTTTATCAAGACCCTTAAGCTGGGAACCTCCCCCTGCTAAGAACATACCTCTATCCATCAAATCACTGGCAAGTTCTGGAGGAGTCTCCTCCAGAGTTTCTTTAATGGTAGTAATAATAGATGCAATAGGTTCTTCTATTGCTATCCGTATTTCTTCCGAGGAAACAACAATATTTTTTGGAAGCCCCATCAGAAGATCTCTTCCTCTGACCTCTACATCAACTTCTTGATTCAGAGGATAAGCAGAACCTATTTGAATCTTTATTTCCTCAGCGGTTCTCTCACCAATCATCACGTTATACTCTTTTTTAATATACTGAATGATAGCCTCGTCGAGCTCATCGCCGCCGATCCTAATAGATTTAGAAACAACTATGCCGCCAAGAGAAATGATAGCAACCTCAGTAGTTCCTCCACCAACATCAACAACCATATTTCCAGTTGGTTCATGTACCGGAAGACCTGCACCAATCGCCGCAGCCATGGGTTCTTCTATTAAATATGCCTCTCTTGCTCCGGCACTAATGGTTGCTTCGTAAACAGCGCGACGCTCGACTGCAGTCACACCTGAAGGTACACAGACTACTACTCTTGGTTTTACTAAAAAATTTCTTCGGTGAACCTTTTGAATGAAATGTCGAAGCATTGCTTCGGTTACGTCAAAATCTGCAATTACTCCGTCTTTAAGCGGTCTGATGGCAACAATATTTCCCGGTGTTCTCCCGAGCATCTTTTTGGCGTCTTCGCCAACGGCAAGTATCCTGCCATTATTCTTATCAATTGCCACAACTGAAGGCTCATAAAGTAGAATTCCACGTCCTTTAACATGGACTAAAGTGGTGGCAGTTCCCAAGTCAACAGCCATATCCTTTCCAAAAGGCGCTAGTAAAAAGTCAAACATTCAATTCCTCCACGAAGGCTGATTGATTAAAAATGTAACTTACGAATTTTATCATAATTGGTTTTTTTAAAATTCTCTCTCCCAATCATAATATCTTAGCTTTTTAGCAAGATAATTAGTAATCACTCCACCAAAAAAGCCAAGAAGAACGCTTAATATGCCTGCCAGAGGGAGATAAAGAAATACCGCTTCAGTTTTCAACACCAGATAAGCTGCTAACATCTGGGACACAATATGAAAAGATCCCATAAGAGCTCCCGCGCCAGCAAGTGAAAACCTGAAGGTGGCTCTTTCGGATAAATCTATGAGTGAAAATGACTTTAAAAAAATCAGCACGGTGCAGGATGCGAGTCCCCCTGCAAGTGAAAGCCAGATGTTAACAGGGTTGAATCCGTAAAATAAAAGAGAGTTAATCAAGATTCTCATAAGCGCCGCAAGATAAATCTCAATCGGGGTAATCTGCATGATACCAAAAAGAAGTGGAATATTTCCAAACCCATACTTGACTCCTGGCACAGGTATTTTTACAAAATACAGTTCCTCAATTGCAGAAAAAATTATGGAAAGCGAAACTATTACGCTAAAAAAGGCAACTTTACCTATCGCTTTGTTTTCCTCTAACCCTTTATTTACAGCCGGATTCAATAATTTCTTTCTCCTATCGGTTTATCGAGTCGGTAAACGTTTCTCCCTGAATAGTGATTTTAACTTTACCTGGTAGACATACTATGCTTTCGCCGGAAGCGCTTATCCTGCCCTGCTTTATACAATATTTATCTTTACAGGGCGAGTCGACAACTTTAACAAAGCCGTCACCAATTTCGACAGTCATCACACCAAGTTCTCCTTCTATGTAAACCAACCTGTCTTTGCCTATTTTAAAAAGTTTCTTTTCTTTTGGTGTTTCAATAAGAATCAAATTTGCTGAAGAGCTGGTACCTGCAGGGGTAACGACAACGGTTGAAACTAAGAAAATCATGATTAGCAAAAATGAGACCAGAATATCAAATAGTTTGATACCGGAAATCTTATATAACTTTAATACACTTCGTGGGGCATTTTTCGACGCAGGGGAATCCTGCCTCTGACTTTTCATAATCCACCAGAGCTAAATTATCCTTTACAATGTAAGTTTCGGGACACTGCTTTTCGCATATTCTACAGGCAATACATCCAACGTCACAAACCTTGCGTGTCTCTTTGCCGATATCCTTATTACTACAGGCAATAATCACTTTAGCTGATTTCGGAACCAAATCAATCAAGTTTCTGGGACAGGCTTTGACACAGAGACCGCAACGAGTACATTTTTCATCAATAAAAACGGGTAATCCTCTTTCATCAAGATAAATAGCATCAAAAGGACAGGATGAAATGCAATCTCCGAAACCGATGCATCCATATGAACAGGGGATATCTCCCCCGGTGGAAAGTTGCGCCGCAAAACAGCTCATCTCTCCATTGTAAATAAACCTTTTCTCAACCTCGTTTCTTCCTTTTCCACAATGAACTACCGGCTTTGTAGTGTAAACCGGTGCTTCTATTGAAACACCGTAAACCTCTGACAGTGCTTTTGTCGTTTCTTCTCCACCTGCAAGACAGACATTAAGAGAAACTTCACCTTTAACTATTGCTTCTGCAGCCTCTTCACATCCCGCATAACCACAGGCGCCGCAGTTGAGTCCAGGGAGTGCTTCAATAGTAGCTTCAAGCTTGGGATCAATTTCAACTCTCATTCGCACGCTTACATAAGCCAAAAGCCCGCCTAAAATAATTCCGATACCACCCAGTATGCCAGCTGCAGTAAAAATAAGACCGTAATTCAAGTTAAAACCTCCTGACTATTAAAGTCCAAAAAGACCTGTAAAACCTACAAACCCGAGTGAAAATAAAGCTGCTGTGATAAAAGCTATCGGAGCTCCTTTGAAAGATTCAGGAATTGGTGCTGTTTCCAGTCTTTCCCTGATAGACGCAAAACTGACTATGACAAAACCAAATCCCAGCGCGATTCCGATGCTGTAAACGACAGCTTCAATAAAGGTAAAATTGTAAGCCATTCCCATTTTAAAAAATCCGGGTTTAACGGATTCAGTAGCTGCTGCCAGAACAGCACAATTAGTAGTTATTAATGGAAGATAAATCCCCATCGCTTTGAACAAAGCTGGACTTACCTTGCGGAGCACGAGTTCTACCAGCTGTACTAGACCAGCAATCACCAGAATAAAAGTGATAATATAGAGAAAAGCCTCGACTCCGAAAGGAACTAAAAAAGCACGATAAATAATCCAGCTAACTGAAGTTGCCATGCTCATTACAAAAATGACTGCAAAGCTCATACCAATAGAGGTCTCCACTTTTCTGGAGACGCCAAAGAATGGGCATAGCCCGATGAACCTCACCAGAAGAATATTGTTTACCAAAGCAGCACCAATTATCAATAATCCTAAATGTGTTAATGTGCTCATTTCTAACTACCTCTTTTTAAATAGGTGTTTGCCAGCACCATCAGAAAAGCAAAAGTCAAAAAGGCTCCCGGAAACATTATTAAAATTCTAATAGGCTCAAAACCAGCTGGTAGAGCAAAGAGAGTTTCGCCAAACGCTACCAGTCTACCTGAACCAAATGTCTCTCTAAAAAACCCCATAATGACCAAAACCAGCGTATATCCTAAACCGATTCCCAATGCGTCTGCAATTGAATAAATAACTTTCTCACGAGAAGCAAAGATTTCCACTCTTCCAAGAATCATACAGTTAACTACTATCAGGGGAATCCAGATTCCAAGTACCTTATACATCGCTGGATTAAAAGCCTGAAGA
>CALIRS010000146.1 GCA_938042205.1 uncultured bacterium
CTTTTCTTCGTATCAATCTTTACCTCGCTTAAACTTCAAATGAAATTACAACTACAGTAATGTTGTCCAAACCTCCCCGCTCATTAGCAATAGAAACTAATCTTTCAGCAGCACTTTCGACATCATCATTTTCCGACAACACCCGTGTAATCTCTTCATCTTTAACCATACTCGTCAGACCATCAGTACACAGCAATAACTTTCCCCACGCTGGAAGCTTTCTCTCAAAAATGTCAGCTTGAAGTTTGTCAGACGTGCCGACTGCTTTTGTAAGTGCACTTTTTAAAGGATGGTTTTCTACATCGCTCTCGTTAATGTCGCCGATCTCAATCAGGTACTGCACATAGGTATGATCTTTTGTTAGCTGGACAAGTTGATGGTCAACCCAGAGGTAAGCTCGTGAATCTCCTACATGCCCGATAAGTACCTTGTCGTTTATGAAATAGGCGATTGTAATTGTGGTACCCATGCCTAAAAATCTTTCATTTCTCATTGAGAGATTGAATACTTCTCTATTAGCATGTTCTATTGCTTTTTTAGCAGCCTGACGTGGTTCTACCCCTTGTTTTATATTTTCTTGAAATTCTTTGATTAGAATCCTTAGCGCTTCCGAACTGGCTACCTCACCTGCTTGATGACCTCCAAGACCATCAGCAACTGCAAAAAGGTTCCCTTCAGCATAAAATGAATCTTCGTTTACAGTTCTTCTTTTACCTACGTCAGTGTTTGCAGCAAACTGAAGCTTCAACTTATCATCACCTGGAACTCTCTCTTTCCGATCTTTAGAATGTCTCCATTTTTAAGAGGAGCAACTTCAACCAGGACCTCATTTAAAAAAGTCCCATTCTTGCTTTTTAAATCTCGTACAAAAAACCTCTTTCCTTTTCTAAAAATAACGGTATGAAAAGAAGAAACGTACGGGTCCATCAACTGGATATCACAATCCGGATCCCTGCCAATCATCACTCTTTTAGCTTTGACTATAAGTGGATTAGATACTCCCCGTGTCTTTGGTATCAAAAGAAGTAATTCCTTAGAAACCAGGCTTTCTCTCAATGCTAGTACTGAAATAGAAGCTACCATCAATGAGGAAAGTGCTAAAAATATCAACTGGATAATCGGTTTAAGATTCATTCAATAACCACCCAGCGCAGCTTTGTTTCCCCTACAACCACAATATCTCCCTGGCTGAGTTTTTTCTGTTTGATCTTCTTCCCATTAATTCGGGTACCATTAGTGCTTTCCAGGTCGCGAATAAATATTGCTGAGCCTTCCCGATAAACCTCAGCGTGAACTCGAGAGACAGAAAGATCATCTATTCTTACATCATTTGAATCAATTCTGCCAATTCTAACAGGAAACCTGCTTATATAATGTTTTTTCCCGGAAGATAGTTCTTCAAAATAGTAAGGAGAATGATGAAGTCCTTTTTCCTTTGCAAAGTCTGGTGTTACCAGCTGAGTTATTTCAAGGTTTTTCTCTTCTTCCATTATTTCTTCCACTTCATCCTTGCGAATCTCTGGAATAACTTTAATTTCCCCCACCCTTATTCGATCGCTTTTTTCGATGGTGATCTGTACTCTTCCGGGAACAACGACACCTTTCTCAGTAGCTCTTTCTCTTACAAAATTCTCAAGTTCTCTTGTGAGACCCGAAAAAAAAGGTTTTAAGAGTGTGTAATCCTTTGGATTTACAAGAATTCGATAGATGTTAGCAGTAAAAGTGGTTTTAAGGCCTTCAACTGTACTATCCTCCATAGCTTTCTCGAGCCAGTGAGCTATCTCTACTGGTTCAATCTTTGTGCGCAAAGCTCTCGAAAAAGCTCCTTCAAATATTTTTTCAAGCTTTTTCTCAAATTTCCTAAAGATATTCATTGGTAAATATTATATATTCTCGGTCCCTATGTTTGTTCCTCCCTGCCTTCATGACTGAGAAACCATTTAAGGATTAGAAATAACACCATAGCGAATATTGAAATCGCAATTTTTTTGAGAATGAGATCAACGCTCCCTGTTTCCAACGCTTTAGATTCTGAAATGACAGATAGAAGAAATGCAGTGAAAACAAGAATTGCCAGTCCAACAAAGGCTTTTTTCTGAAACGTTCGATAAAGAAAGTATGATGAAAAAGAGAGGAAAGCGATAACGAAAGCTTCGAGTAAAAAAGGTGAAAGAAAGGTTGCACTTCTTAAATTGTTTTCTGAAGAATAGAGAGCGATTTCTCTCAGGAAAATTACTGATCCAAGAGACTGCTGAAAAAAACTTTCCGGATTTCTTACCAGCAAATAAAAAAGAAAACCGATTGTGGAGACGAAGACAAAAGAGAAAAGCTCCATTAAGCGAAGCCTAAATGGGACGAGTACTGCAATCAAAGGCTCAACGCCGACTATCGAGGCAGGAGTTATAAGTAAGCCAATCACTCCCTTTTCAGAAACGTATTTTAGAAAAAGAAATATAAAAGCAAAGAGAATAAATGCTGTGAGTCCAGCTCTGAAATCATATAAAAAAGCGATGAGACTCAAAGAAACCATTGAAATCAGAAATCCAGGAATTATCTTAAAAAAAGCAATGACAGAAGAGAAAATCGCCAGCGTTACCAGAGACATCTCCTGGAAAGAGCTAATGTTCTGAGAGATAGCACACACAAGAAAAAAGGCTCCTACGGATAGAGAGGGCAGCAGTCTTTCCAACGCCTGTATCGGGATTCGTAGCCTTTTTGTTACAGCAACAGGTTCATGCGCCTTTTCGAAAAGTTCAGCCACCGCTTCTTCATAAGTTTCGCCTTCGAAAAAGCGCTCGATCTTAATTCGAAAGCGAGTAACATTTTCATATCGCAGAGGAGGAGATTTTTCAAGTGCTTTCAATATAGCTTTATCCAGTTCAACTGGCACGGAAGAATTATACGTTGAGGGTGGTTCCGGGCGATGCTCTTTAATCTTTAGAATGGAAGTCCTGGTAGTTGGAGCGTAGAAAGGGTTCTCACCGGTAAGCATTTCGTAAAATACGACGCCTAAAGAAAATATGTCGGCTTTTTCAGAATAGCGACCTTTCAGTACTTCAGGTGCAATATACGGAATGGTTCCAGCAATAAACCCTTCTTCCGATTCTTCAAAGATAAAGCGGGCGATGCCAAAATCGGCAATCTTTACCTTTCCATCAGGCATGATGAGAATATTTTCAGGTTTGATGTCCAGATGAAGAATGCCGTGATTATGAGCATATTCTATTGCTTTTGCAGCCTGAATGAAGATGGCAATAGATGAATCCATCGAAAGAGCACCGATTTGAGAGATAACCTCTCTGAGGGTAACTCCTTCAGCATATTCAAAAATCAGGTAAACTTCCTTTTCCTGTTCGATAACATCATGCAGAGTGATGATATTCGGATGATTCAGTCGAGCAACAGCTCTTGCTTCTTTCAAAGGTGCCTTATGTGATCCGGAAGTCTTTTTCAGTTCTTTTATAGCGACTACTCTTTCAATAGCGTGATCATATGCTTTCCAGACCCGGCTCTCGCCCCCCTCCCCTATTACTTCTATTAGCTCGTATCTCTTTGAAAAATAGTCTTCATTATTTAATGGCATAATTAATCCCGACATATATATGAATTTTGAAATGCCTGTCAGCAACGTTTATTATAGAATACGGAAGCTACAAGTCTTCTTTGCCTTAAGTCTTTTAAGCTCGGGAAAACATTTCTTATTATTAAGTTCAGGGCGAGTGGCGGAACTGGCAGACGCGCTGGACTCAGGATCCAGTGGGCGTTAAAAGCCTGTGCGGGTTCAAATCCCGCCTCGCCCACCAGACGCTTTCATAATTGCTTTACCATGCAGAAATTCAAAGTTCGAAGTTGAAAGTAAGATTTGAACCTTTAAAGAGAGTTGTTAAAGGGGGTGGTACTACCCGCGTTAAAATAACGTAAGGAAGTAGAGCTCACGAGAGAAAACCCTGGATCTCCTCTCGTGGGAGCAAGCAGCGAGCAAGCGACAGGTTCATACAATTCGGTTTTGTCTTAAATTCCTGTAAAAAGAAAGGCTTAGGTTAATATCTTGTCAACGCAAAAATGAAAAAATGCCAATATAATCCAATATAATAAGCACTTTACTCTTTCTTTAAACAAGCAAAAAAATCTGTGTTACATTAAAAGTGAGCAAACGAGTTTTATCTAACTAATCCTTAAGGTAAAAGACCTAAGCTGATTTATAAAATTGAGGGTTATTAAGGTCGGCCAGCAAGTTATTCCTGACTTCCTGATAATAAAGTGGTGGTAATGAAATTTTTGTGGGGAAGATGTTTTGCGTTTTAGCATTGTCTTGCTTGACACCCAAAAAAAAGAAAGTTATCAAAGAATTGAAGAGCAGGGCAATACAGTAAGACCTGCACCGGCAGGGGTAAGAGCTCAAGTTGATTATCTAAATCTGATTGTTTATCGGATGGCAAGTAGCTACTTTACACCTTAGCATAAAATATTGATTGCTTTATTTTTGGGTTCGCCTAAATCCATTGCAACAATCAGTGCTTCTTTTATGCTGGAATGTTACGAAAATTATTAATAATTATATTAATATTATAAATTATATTATGAGAGGAATAACTATGAAACAACCTGAACTTGAAAGCAGAAATTTATGGTTGTTCTTTCTATTTGCTTTTGCCTGGTCATGGCTATTTTGGTTGCCTGAAGTTTTATGGAAGCTTCGTTTGTATCTTGCTCCATTTGGCCCCACTATAGCTGCATTTGCCCTAACTTATATAAATGAAAAAGGGAATGGAATAAAGGGCTTATTT
>CALIRS010000147.1 GCA_938042205.1 uncultured bacterium
TCCACAGTTTCCACAGCAGCCAGAAGCCTTAATTTGACCTTTAACTATTAACTATTTATAATGCTTCGTCGTTTTGTTACTATAAGGAGGAAACATGAAGCGTACCTATCAACCGAAGGTTAGAAAGATGAAAAGAAAGCACGGATTTCTGTCACGTTCGAGTACGAATCAGGGAAGAAAAATATTAGCAAGAAGAAGGAAAAAAGGGCGAAAGCGCTTAACAGTTTAAGCGGAATGCCGGTGAACTCGTTGAATAATCGAGGCATTAATGTCAGGACCCTTTCTGGAAAGCGAAAATTCACCGAGATTTTCCAAAAAGGTAAAAAATTATTTTTTGATTCAGGCTATGTAGTTTTTTTAACATTATCAGAAAAAAATCAGGGAGCCATCTACTTAGGTACTATTGTACGCAAGAAATTAGGAAATGCAGTTGAAAGAAACAGAGCCAGGAGAATCATCAGAGAGACTCTTAGAAACATTATTCGAACTGAAGGTGGAAAAGGAGCTTTTGCTATAATTTTTATCTTAAACAAAGTTGAAATTGACTCGATGGAAATAAAGAAAGTGATCCAAAGAGTTTTTAGCGATATAAGCAGTCATTCAGGGGAAAAGGCTAATTAGAATGCGCACCATAATAATTAAAATGATTCTTGCATACCAGAAAGTTATTTCACCGCTAAAGCGAAAGACGTGTCGTTTTTATCCGTCATGTTCTGAATATACTAAACTGGCTATAGAGAAGTATGGAGCAATAAAAGGCTTGGTGATTGGAGCGAAGAGGGTAGTTCGCTGTCATCCTTTTAATCCTGGTGGATATGATCCTCTAAAATAAGAATGGAGAGAATGCCGGATGTTGAAACCTTTTGAAGAAGCTCTACTTTCTTTGCTCAACATATTCTTTTCTTTTACTCATAGCTATGGACTTTCTATAATTTTGCTTACGATAGCTATCAGAATCCTTCTTTTGCCACTTACATACAAACAAACTAAAGCCCAGTTAGATTTGCAGAAGATTCAGCCAAAGATTAAGGAAATTCAAAAAAAGTATGCTAAAGATAAGCAAAAACTCCAGGAAGAACTAATGAAAGTTTATTCCGAGAATAAAGTGAACCCTTTTGGTGGATGTCTGCCTTTATTAATTCAGTTGCCAATATTCTGGGCTCTTTTCAGGATGCTGATAACAAATAAAGATCTTGCTAGACAAGGATTTCTGATAATCCCTTCGCTCGGGAAAGCAGCAGCCAGGTCTGGAGTCGCGATTTTTAGCGGAGAAGGACTGCCATATCTGGTAATGTTGGCATTGCTTGCATTGACAACCTACTGGCCTTCTAAGATGCTTTCTACGGATAAGCAACAGGAAACCACCATGCTTTTTATGAGCATATTTATGCTTTTTATTGCCTGGCAACTCCCGGCAGGGGTACTTCTCTACTGGATTACCACCAACATTCTAACCGTTTTGCAGCAATATATCCAGGTAGAGCTTGAAAGGAGGAAGTCATGAATTGAAATACGTTGTCAGAGCCAGTGATGAAGCAGAGTTGAGAGAGGTTCTCGAAAGAATGGATCTCAACATTGATCAGGTAAAGTATCAATTTCTTTCAAAAAGCGAGGCTGCTGAATTCGGCCTTGATAAAGCGGCTATAGTTGAAGAAGTAGTTCCCGATCGAGCTGCAAGGCTTACAAGAAGAATCCTCTACATGATGGGCTTCAAAGCAAAAGTTAAAGCAGTTGAATATGAGAATCTCCTTACAATCGAAGTGGAAGGAGAGGAGCTCGGACCGCTGATCGGGGCGCGAGGGAAAACACTTGTAGCCTTTGAAACGATGCTGGTAGCAATCATTAATAAAAATGCGCTTGTAAAAAAGAGGGTGTCACTTGATATTGCAGGCTACCGGAAAAGAAGAGAGGAGAAACTCGAGCAAATGGCACTTAAGGCTGCTGAAATTGCACGAAAAGAAAAGAAACCAGTTCCTCTCTCGCCAATGCCAGCCCATGAGAGGAAGTTTATCCACTCAATCCTTACTGATGTCAATGGTGTTGAGACTCGTAGTGAAGGGGAAGAGCCAGACCGCAGGATTGTCATATTTCCAGTTTAACGGAGTCGCAACTATTAATGACAGAAAGAAAAGATATTTTTAAAGATACTATTGTTGCTATATCTTCACCGGTCGGAGTTGCTGCAATCGGTGTTATCAGGCTTTCTGGTAGCAAGAGCCACCATCTTGCATTAACTCTTCTTGAAAAGAAATTCGAAGATTTAGAAGAAAGAAAAATGTACAGGTCATTCCTGGTGTCTCCCGAGGGAAAGATGATTGATGAGGTTAATGTATGCTTCTACAAAGCACCGCAAAGTTTTACAGGTGAAGATATGGTTGAGATATTCTGCCATTCAGGGATGACTGTACTAGCAAGCATTCTTGATGCTTTTACCAGGTTAGGAGCAAGGATTGCTGAGCCTGGAGAGTTTACGAAGCGAGCATTTATCAATGGGAAAATGGATCTTGTGCAGGTAGAGTCTATTGTTGATATTATTGATGCCCCTTCCGCTGCCTCTCTGGAGGCAGCATTGAGGCAAAGGAAGGGAGAGCTTTCGATAAGAGTTGAAAGATGGCGCGAAGAGATTCTTGAGGTCATATCTGAAATTGAAGCAGATATAGACTTTCGAGAGGAAGAGCTGCTTGAAATTAAACCAGTAAAAGAGAAAATAGAAAAACTCAGGAAGATAAGAAATGATCTAAAAAAAGCACTAGAAACTGCCAGAGAAGGAATATTTTTAAGGGAGGGAATTCATGTATCCATCGCCGGAAAGCCTAATGTCGGAAAGTCAAGTCTTCTGAATGCCCTCCTGAGGAAAGATAGGGCAATAGTCACGGAGATTCCGGGAACCACAAGGGACGTAATTTCTGAAAGGGCGCAGATAAAAGGATTTCCTGTGATTGTTACTGATACTGCAGGCATCAGGAAGGCAGCGGATGCTGCTGAAGAAGAAGGTGTTCTACGAGCTCGAAGAGCTATCAGGGAGTCTGACGTGGTGATCATGCTTTTTGATTCCTCACAGAGTCTTGATGAGCAAGATATCGAAGTTCTTGAATCGGTCCCTTGTGGGAGAACGATTTGGGCATTAAATAAATGCGATTTGAAGATGGTTCTAACCGTAGAAAACATTTTTGATGAGTTAAAAAGATTCGATGTTGAAAGAGTAGACCTTACGGGGGAAAAACCATTGACAATTTCAGCATTAACTGGCGAAGGCCTGGATGAACTGGAGGATAGGATAATCTCAAAGGTATTTGAAGGAGAAGTTCTGCATCCAGTTGAATCTATTATCATGACAAACAGGAGACATGTTCAGCATCTAAGAGACGCTATTAAGCTTATAGAGGAAGGGATAAAACTTATGAATAATGGTCACCCAGATGAAATTACTGCTCTGGTAATAAGAGAAGCTGCTGATAAGCTCGCTGGGATAATCGGGCTGATCACAACTGAGGACGTATTGCATGATATCTTCTCTCGTTTCTGCATTGGTAAATAATCAAAGGTAATCTTGTATATGCCATAAATATATTAAACATACTTAATTGGCAACATTAAGGTTAAAGCTATGAAACCACATAGATTCGATGTGGCCGTTATAGGATTAGGGTTTGCAGGAACAGAGGCTGCTATGGCAGCTGCCAGGCTGGGATGTTCAACAATAGCATTTAGCACAACTCTTGATTGGAAATACTTTCCCTGCAGTAGTAGCGTTGGAGGTCCTGGTAGAGGACATCTCATGAGGGAACTCTCTGCTCTCGGTGGTGTTATGCCATATGTGGTTGATAATACTTACCTTCATCACAGGAGGTCAAATACACAAAAAGGATGGGCGGTAAGATCATTATTTGCGCTGGTTTCGGAAGATTTGTTTTCTATTAAATACAAGAGGGAAGCTGAAAATACAAAAAATCTCTGGTTGAGACAGGGAAGTGTTGAAGAAATAAGAAAAGAAAGTGGGGGCATATCCCTACATCTTGCTGATGGGTGCAAATATCTATCAAAAACAGCAATTATAGCTGCGGGCACTTTCGTAGGTGGAGAAGTAGTTTCGGGGAGAATTCGTGAAAAGGCAGGTAGAAAAGGCCTCTATTCTTCGGAGAAACTTGCGAGGTCATTGCTCGAACTTGGTTTTAAAACGGGAAGATTTACTACCGGAACCTCTCCCAGGATTGATGTAAAGACAATAGATTTTGGAGAACTGGAGATGCAAAACTATGAGAAGGATTTGAATGAAGGGTTTGACTGCTGGAAGAAAGTTTCTCCACGAAAGCAACTACCCTGTTATATTGCAGTTACAAATTCTGATACAGTAGACTTATGCAAAAAAATTGCGCAAAGATATATTGATATTCTTGATGCAGGCAAAAAGCCAGAATCGGGCATTTTAGCGAAAAGTCCACGCCACTGCCCTTCTTTTATTGATAAGATAGAAATGTTTCCTGAAAAAGAGGAACATAATATATTTGTGCAGCCGGTGTCGCTTTCCAGTTTTGAATATCTACTTTCAGGTCTTGGTATGTCCTTTTCGATAGAAGAACAACTTTCCATCATCCAGACAATTAAAGGTCTTAAAAATGCAAGAATTGTACGACCTGGCTATGCCGTAGAATATGACTTTATTGACCCAAGACAGCTAAAACATACTCTTGAAGCAAAAGAAATAGAAGGACTTTTCTTCTGCGGACAGATAAACGGAACTTCAGGCTATGAAGAAGCCGCTGCACAGGGAATAATTGCAGGCATCAATGCAGCCCTTAAGGTAAAAGAAAAAGATCCCTTTATTCTTTCAAGGGATGAAGCCTATATCGGAGTAATGATTGACGATTTAGTAACAAAAGGAGTGGATGAACCCTATAGAATTTATACTTCAAGAGCAGAACACCGCCTCCTTTTAAGATTTGATAACGCAGACCTGCGCCTTACTCCTAAAGCAAGGGAATTGGGACTGATAGATGATACTACCTGGGAGATGTTTGAGAAGAAGAGAAA
>CALIRS010000148.1 GCA_938042205.1 uncultured bacterium
TAAGAAGATTTGGATTATCCTTTTCTGATAGATCAATTCCAAGTTTTAGAGGTACATAATAAATTATCTCCTTACTCCTGACAGCAATAGAAGAATCCTCATACAACATTAAATAAGCAGAAAATAAACCGGTTAAAAAAAAGATAATACCAAGAATGACTAAAGTCGTGCTTAAATATTTCCTACTAAAAATCATGTAAAAATTCTAACATTTTCATCGGTGGTAATCGTTGTAATCAATTTTGCCATCGGTTCTATAATCAATAATATGATTAACCTCGTGAGCAATTATAGTATAAAGAGAAGCAGTATGATCTGGGTCAATAAGAATAACACCCTTGGTATAGTAAGCACACCCCTGCCAGTTGTTCGGGCATTCTCTAACGTATATTTGTGTACCTTTTAAAATTGGATATTTTAAAATGAACTTGTTAAGTATGGATCTCGCCTGTTTTTCCTTTATATCTATCATCTCGGCTCTCGAAAGCTTTGTTGTTTTCTTCGAGGTATATGAAGTAACCCGCTTCGCAGAGTATGCTTGAACCCTTGTTTTTGAAGTAGTTGTCTTCTTAACCAGACTTTTTAGTGTACTCTTATTAGCATTTTTTCCGGACTCAACTTCTTCCTTCTCATACTTAACTTCTTCCACTTTTTTTACTTCTTCTCTTGCTACCGCATTTTCTAATGCTTGCTGTATTTCCGTAACGTTACTGCTATCTGGCACTTCAAAGAATCTTTCAGAGAACTTTCGATTAATGTCAGTTTCCGAATTTCTTTGATTATTAGCAGCATAACTGCTTACTGTTATAAGAAGAGAAACTGAAAGAACTAAAAATACGAGCACCGCTTTATTCTTCATCGCTTGGCTTTTCCTTTCATGAAAGCCCCGTCCCGGAAGGGGGACGAGTTTTCAAGCGGCACTCGTCCGTTTCTTCGGCAACCCGGCTACCATAGTCATAAAAGACTTTAGGCCCGCGGTTTTGCGCCGTTACCTTTCGGTAACTTTGCCCTTTCGGGAAACGAGCTTTCAAATTTCAAGTCTCAGATTATTTATCTTATCGGTACGCCAGCGCAATTCTTTAGGTGGAAAGGAATATAGCTAAAAAGTACTAATTAAAAATCAAACTCTTTTGCGATTTGAATCTACATTTAGAGATGTCATGATTGTCCAAAGGAGCAAGATAAGACATGCCGGTAAACATCCTGCTGGTGGATGACAATGAAAGAGTAATCAAAGGTTTGCGAGAACTCATATCTTTAATTGAAAACATTGATAAAATCTATACCGCTATAAACGCTAATCAGGCTGAAGAGATAGTACGTTCTACAAAAGTTGACCTTATTGTTCTGGATTATTTAATGCCCGGGATTACGGGGCTCGAACTCGCTGAAAAAATTCACGAAATAGACCCTCATATAAACATCGTAATGCTATCAATTATTGACAGAAAAGCTAATCAAGACATACTTAATCGCTACGGAATAGTTAAATGGTTCACAAAATCTGAAAATGTTGGCCATCTTCTTTCTTTTTTAAGCGAGCTTGCCAGCAAATCTGACCTAGGGAAATCTTAACACTCTGTCACCCTAAAGTGTGATAAATAAATAAAACTTTGGGCTGATGAATAATGATTTTATTTAAAGGATAATTATGGCAGAAATCTTAAAGTTTATTTTTTGAGAAGGGAGGTGAAACAGTTGCATGAGAATAGACTTTATAGAAGTTTTAAAGCACGTTCTCCTGGAAAACGGAAAGCCTTACCTATTTTTATTATCATAACTGCACTTTTGTTCTTCTTTTCCCTAAACATTGTCTTCGCCGATGAACCAACATCTACAGCCATTGCAGATGAAACCACCCTTACAGAGTCTGTCGATCAATTCACGAATTTAAATGCATCCACTTCTACCTCTGAGACTGACAGCGAAATTCCCTCTAACAATTCTGAAAGTAGAAGCCAAAAACCACTTCCAGTTTTAACCAATAGCACTTCGGAGTCGAGTCCTCTAACTCCAAGTGGCGGGAAAACCTTCAAATGTGAACTTCAAGGCTGGGACATCACACCTCATGAAAAGTGGTCACCCGGCGAAATCAGCGGATACTACGAAAACGAATACATTCCCTATAGGTTAACTCTTTCAGGCGTTCCTAAAAACAGTACTATCTCAATTACTGTCTTTTACGACAAATTAAAAGACAGCATATATGGTGTTGATCACCTAATCACCACTGGCTCCTATAAACCAATTAATTCTTCATACCCCCCATTTACTTTTGGAGTATCTGGTGCATCTTCCTGGAGTGCTATTACCAATCCTGATTCACCGGGAAGTGGTGGAGTCACTCAGGGAAGTGTTACCTGGACAATCAATACCGGCTCCAACAATGAAGTGATTATCATGTTTGGTGCTCACCTTGCCATCGGTAGTCATCTCTGGAACGGTGCTTCTTTACACGTCAATCTTAAATATGGTTGTGGTTCACAAGATGTCCCTATAAAAGTCAATGAAATCCTTTTTCACCAACTAAGTATTGACAAGAAAGTTTCCACCGGCCTTGATTACGATGATATTGCGGTGGTTCATGAAGGAGATAATGTCACTTTCAAAATAACTGCTCGAGACGATGGAAATCTTTTCAATGATCAAACTTCAGCAACCATCGTCGATACACTTCCTTCTGGGCTTTCTTATGTTTCCGGGAGTGCAAATGTGGCACCTTCCAGCGTGGTCGTTAATCCTGATGGTTCAACCACCATAACATGGAATATTACCTTACTTGAAAAAACTGATTTTGTAATCACTTTTGATGCCACAGTTACATCTTCAGCACCTTCTTTTTGCGAAAATACAGCAACTCTCATCGTTTCTGGAACCGATCCAATTTCCGATACTGCTAGTGTTAAAGTTCTAAGACCTGATATTGAAATCACCAAGAGTGCTACCCCAACTGTGATTCATGCTGGAGAAGAGGTAACCTACAGCTTCACCGTGGAAAACACAGGTGATACCACCCTTTATGAAATTGTTGTAACTGACAGTATCCTTGGTCTAATTGGAACCATTGAAAGTCTTGCTCCAGGAGAGAAGGCAACCTTAGAAAAAAAGGTTAAAGTCTATGAGGATACCACAAATGTAGCTACCGCTACCGGATATGATGAACTTGAAAAAGAGGTTGGAGATGAAAGTAATGAGGTCTTTGTTGATGTCCTAGGTCTTTCCTATGTATCAGGATTTGTCTTCCTTGATGCAAATCTCAATGGGATTTTTGATCCAGGCGAAGCTCCAATACCAGGTATAACTATCTTTCTATTCAAGGATGGAACACTGGTAGCGTCTACAGTAACAAAAAGTGACGGCAGTTATAAGTTTGACAATCTTGAGCCAGGAACGTATATGGTTTCCATAGATTTGCCTCTTGAATACGAACTCACCACAGCCTCTTCCGTGGCACTTTCTATAGACGAAGAAAACCCTGGAAGAGCTGATTTTGGTTTAACACCTGCACCTGTACTTCCGTTTACACCTGAGCTTCCACCGGTCTTACCATACACAGGTCCGAATACAATCTGGTACTTCAAACTTGCTCTCTCGTTAATGTTATCTCTGTTTGGTATTCTTCTTATTACCATAAGCAGGAAGCTTAATCGCAAAATTTAACCGGAAACACTCTGACAAAAGCCCCGGCAAAGCTATAGCTTTGCC
>CALIRS010000149.1 GCA_938042205.1 uncultured bacterium
TATCAGGTTCACGATTCTCCCAAAGCCTCCGTTTTACAAGTTTTAACTAAAGCTTCATACACAAACTGTGAGCCTGTAAGAAATTTTTTTGATCGGAAATTCGAAGAAGGCCAGCGATCATTTATCGTTGATTTTGCAAAGTGCACAAGCGTTGACAGTACATTTCTTGGCATACTTGTACGATTAGCACTTAACCTAAGAAATGCTGAAGATCGCGGCAGACTCGCCTTGGTCAACCTAACTGGTAGAAATCTGGAAACTGTTAAAAATCTTGGTATTCATAGAATTGCTGAGATAAGTTCTCATTCCGTTGAAAATAGTGAGGAATTAGAAGCTCTAGGAAATAATGGCGTCAGTGACAGTGCCTGCTCCGAAACAATTTACGATGCTCATAAAACTTTGATGAATCTGAATACAAAAAACCTGCGTATGTTTTGCGATGTGGTCAGTTTTCTAGAACAGGATCTTGACAACAATAAGTAAGTGATTTTCGTGAACCCCTATTTACTATTTTCAATAGGTCTATTTGTAGGATTAGTTTTCTATTTTTATAATAAAAAACAAAGCAAGAAAACAACTGCCTACCTTAAAAACCGAAACGCCCGACTTGAGCAGGAAAAGAAAATTGTGGTCGACTTTATGCATAACCTTGCGGTCGCAATAGGAGAGGGTGTTCCGAAAAAAGAATTATACCACAGAATTGCACATACCGCAGTTATTACAACCGGGGCAATGAGTGCCTGCATTTATGAAAAATCCAAAAGTGGCAGGTTACAAGGAGTTGCAGTGGAAGGACTTTTTCCTCCACAGAGAGCGATTAAGCAGTCTGCTTTACAAAAAGAAAATTCGAGGGCTAGGTTTTTAGAAACGATCTTAACTTCAGAAACATTGGAGGAAGAAGAGGGCATTGTCGGGCAAGTTGCTAAAACCGGTAAACCGGTTCTAGTCGAGGACGCGTCCACTGACCCTAGGATAGTTAAGCACAAAGACGAATCCCTTACAGCTAAATCATTAGTCTATGCGCCTCTCATCCATGATGATAAATGTTTAGGCGTATTGGTGGTTGCTAACCCTGCAAATAACCAGCCCTTCTCCCAAATGGACTTTTCATTAATTTGTTCACTTGCGGAGCAAGCTGCTCTGGCAATTAAAAACTCCGATGCGATGAATCTTCGATTAGAAAAATCGAGAATAGATTCTGATCTGCATTTAGCTAGTGAAGTGCAGGAGCTCTTCTTAACTCACAAGTTTCCCGAGCACAAAGGAATTGAAATTAATGCTCAATACCTGCCTTCAGCACAAGTGGGTGGAGATTTTTACGATTTCTACAAGCTATCTTCCACCAAGTTTGGAATTTGTATCGCAGATGTTTCGGGTAAAGGAGTCCCAGCTTCACTGCTTATGGCTATCTGCCAGACTAACTTACGTCACTTTGTTAAAAAATCAGCAAAACCTTCAGAAATTCTTAAAAACTTAAATCAACAGCTTGAAGAACGCATTCGGCAAGACATGTTTATCACTTTATTCTTTGCAATTATTGATACCAAAAGTAACAAGCTCACATATTCAAGGGCAGGCCATGAGCCCGCAATTTTACTTAAGTCTTCAACCGACGGAATAAACTCATCAATTCAAAAGTTACACGGAAATGGTATGGCAGTAGGTATGGTGCCTTCAGATATTTTTGATGAAATGATCGAGGACCAGGAAACTGCTTTTGATTCAGGTGATTGCCTTCTTTTGTACACAGATGGTGTTTCAGAAGCTACTAATAACGATGGTGAGGAATTTGGTATTCAAAACTTGGAAAGTTTTGTTTCAAATAATGCAAAGCTCAGTCCTAAAAGTATCAATCGAAAACTAATCGCAAAACTTGATGAGTTTTCCTCTTCAGAACTTGAACGGGATGATGTTACTCTACTAACAGTAAGAAAAACATAGCCTAAGGAATTTTTCTTTCATCAAAATCAATCACATCGGCGAAAGAAATTAGATCTTCTCTCTCCGAAGCACCTAAGTTATGCCTTACCTCTTTAAGTTTATCCTTTGCCATGTCCGCGGTTCCCATTTGCACTACTTTTCTATTCCAAACATGTGGCTTTAGGTCTTGTGGGAAAATTTTATATAGTTCTTCATTCAACTCTGCATCATTTGCAGAACTTTTTACACATTCTACAATTCTTTCAGGATCAAGACCAAGGTGCAGACATAAAAAACCATCAAATCCTTTGGTGAAATTTCTTTGGTAACTTGCAGGAAGTTCTCCGTTTAGATGCTTTTTTATTTTTGCCAAAAATCTTGGCAAATGAAGCAAACCACAAGGGTGAGCTTGATAAGGTGAAGGCAGGTCTAGGCAGGTTTCACCTGTTGGACCATCTACTATGTTCTTATCCATGTTTGTAAAAATTTTCTTTTATAGTTTGATAAAGGAAATGTCTTTCAATGAAGCAGTTTAAAAAAAAGCAAGTCATACGACGAATCTCCAAGTACTTATTTGAGCATAAGCCTCTTTTTGCAACTACATTGCTTCTTGCATGCTTAATGACTGCTTTATCGGTTTTCGTTCCAACCGTAATTCAGCAAGTTCTCGACAGAATTTTCGAAACTGAATCCTTTAGTAGCAACATTCTTATACAAGGCATTATTTTAATTGGTTTTATGTTTCTGATAAAGGAGGTCCTTAACTGTTTAAGGATTAGAGTTAATAATAAACTTGAGCAAAAGGTGATTTTTAAAATTAGGAAAGATTTGCACGATAAACTCCTCGATTTACCAATTAGTTTTTACGACCGCAGAAAAAGTGGTGAAATAGCCTCGAGGGTTGTCGAGGATGTACAAAATGTTGAAAGAGCGATATTGGACGGCACTGAGCAGGGAGTGATAGCCATACTCACCCTTGCTGGAGTTACCAGTATGATGTTTTTACAGGAACCCAGACTTGCCTTTCTTGTTTTTTTACCACTCCCCATTTTGGTAATACTGGGCTTTCGGTATGCCAAAATTTCCAAAAAAAACTGGAAAGCAGTACGCGAAGCCTCAGGCGATCTAAACTCCTTATTGGTGGAAGACATTCAAGGCAATCGGTTGATTCAGGCATTTGCACTTAAATCCAGAGAAAAAAATCGATTCGATCAAATAGGTAAAGTTCTCGAGAAACGCTCATTGGAGGCAATGTATCGCTGGTCTCTACAAGGACCTGGGGCAAGCTTTTTGTCATCTTTGGGTATACTCGCAGTCGTTGGTATGGGTGCTCACCTTTTACAAACTGAACCAACATTCACCTCTGGTAAGTTCTTTGCTTTTCTTCTCTATGCCAACATGTTTTATGAACCGGTCAGGCAACTCGTATCCATAAATAATCTTATTGCCGCAGGGAAAGCCTCTGGTGAAAGGGTTTTTGAAGTTTTGGATACCCCCAATGAAATTGAAAATCACAAAAATCCTTTAAATTTTCCGCAAAAAGTGAAAAACATTGAATTTAAAAATGTTTCTTTTTCCTACGACGAGCGAAATCCGATTATTCAGAATTTATCATTTTCTATACCTGAGGGCACTACGACTGCACTTGTAGGAGCGACGGGTGCAGGCAAAAGCACAACTGCAAATTTACTACTCCGATATTACAACCTCACTGGAGGGCAAATTAGTATTGGCAATGAAAACCTTGAGCAAATTGATCTCACATCTTTGAGGCAAAACATAGGCTTAGTATCGCAGGATCCTTTTCTTTTCGATGCAACTATTAAGGAAAACCTACTTTTAGCAAATCCAACGGCTAAGGATAATGAAATTTGGAATGCTCTTGAAGTTGCCTCAGCAAAAGAATTTGTCCAGGCATTGCCCTCCCAGGAGAATACAATGATAGGGGAGCGTGGAATCAGATTAAGCATGGGAGAGAAACAAAGGCTTACCTTGGCTCGGGCTCTCTTAAAAGATCCACCAATCCTTGTTTTAGACGAAGCAACTGCCAGCGTTGATGTTGAAACAGAAAAGTATATTCAGGAAGCACTTGACCACCTTATTAAAGACCGCACAACTTTGATTATTGCACATCGATTAAGTACCATTCGAAATGCTGATCAAATTATCTTTCTAGAGGACGGAAGACTAATGGAACAGGGAAATCACTCTAAACTGGTTGATTTGGGAGGTAAGTACTCCAAGTTTTGCTTATACCAAGAAAATTTTGTGCCGGAAAACGCTTAGGATGCACGCCCCAATAAGAACCGGATAGCCACGAAAAATAAATACGGGAAGAACAAAAGGGCCAAACTTGCAGATGTTGCTGCTGAGATGCTTCCA
>CALIRS010000150.1 GCA_938042205.1 uncultured bacterium
GTGAAGGCTGTTTTTTCACCAAAGAGTAAATCATAACTGGTTATCCCAAAATTAATCCCCCAGAAAATTAGAAAAGCAAGTATTAAGAACAAATTTTTACTCGCCTTACCAGAAATATTTAATTTGAATCCTGATAACGCCTCTTTCAATTTCTGCATATCAACTTCTATCTGGCACTTTTTTCTTCTTCATATTTTTTATATGCTTCGACAATTTTCTGGACTAATTTATGCCTGACAACATCTTTAGCTGTTAAATAAACACAGGCAATACCTTCAATGTCTTTCAAAATATCTTTTACCAGCAGAAGGCCTGATCTTTCAGTCTGCGGTAAATCGATTTGCGTAATGTCTCCAGTGACTACAATTTTTGAACCAAAACCCAGTCTCGTTAAAAACATTTTCATCTGTTCTGCAGTAGTATTTTGAGCTTCGTCAAGAACAATAAATGAGTCATTTAAAGTACGCCCTCTCATATAAGCCAGTGGTGCGATCTCAATTATCCCCTGATCCAGGTATCTTCTGAACTCTTCGGGTTCCATCATTTCAAAAAGAGCATCGAAAATAGGTCTCAAGTAGGGGTCGATTTTTTCATAAATACCGCCAGGAAGATAACCTAATTTTTCACCCGCCTCTACTGCTGGTCTTGTTAGAATTAATCTTCCAACGGATTTCTCTCTTAAAGCTTTAGCAGCCATTGCCAGTGCAAGGTAAGTCTTACCGGTTCCAGCAGGTCCGATTCCAAAAGTAATAGTATGCGTTCTGATAGCGTCTATGTAGCGCTTTTGACCCGCAGTTTTCGGTGAAACAGTCTTCCCCCTGTGTACAAGGACTATGTCGCCAAATACCGCACTTGGTTTAAGTCCTTCCTCTTCTTCCTTAACTATTCTTAAAACTTCTTTCACAATTTCCTCATTTAAATGTTTCCCCTGATCTACAAGAGTAAGAAGTTCTTTGAATATATTGGATGCTACTTCCGCCCACTCTTCTTCTCCCCTGATAGTAATTTCGTTTCCTCGAACAAGTATATCCACAGGAATTTCATCTTCTATCATTCTTAAGAATCGGTCATTCTGCCCTAAAAGTTCCACCATGGGTACATCGACAGGCACATATATCTTCCTTTTTTCCTCGGGTTGTTGTCTTACCATATTTATCCCGTAAGTTTCTTTTTGACCATTTCGCTGATACGTGATCCTTCAGCTCGACCTCTTGCTTTTGGCATCAATTCTTTCATAACCCTCGACATATCCTTCAAGGATGAAGCACCCACATCACGAATTGTTTCCTCTATCAAATTCTCAAGTTCCTCTTCGCTAAGCGGCTCCGGCAAATACCCGCTTAAGAATTCTGCTTCTTTCAGCTCTTTTTCGGCTCTTTCAGGATTTCCACCTTCATGGAATTCCTTAGCTGCTTCTTTTATTTTCCTTATCTCCCGGGAAATAACTCCCATTATTTCATCATCAGAAAGCTCAGACCTCTTTTCTATCTCGGCATTTTTAATCTGAGATAAAAGAAATCTAATGGCATTTAATTTCTCCCTATCTCCTTTTTTTAGCGCATTCTTCATATCCGCCTGGATTCTTTCTTTGAGACTCATGATCAACTCCCCTTTGAAACCAACCGCCCCAGAGGTGCCCCTCCTAAAAGATGCATATGAAGATGAGAAACCTCCTGACCAGCATCCGGACCTACATTTACTATCAAACGAAAGCCTGAAGCGCTGATCCTTTGCAATTTTGCTGCCTCCTCAGCAGCATGAAAAAGAGCGCCAGGGATCTCTTTTCCAGCACCTACGAAACCTTCAGTATAAGGTTCAAGATGTTCTTTAGGAACAATTAGAAGGTGAACAGGTGACTGAGGATTAATGTCCTTAAAAACAACCACTTTTTCATCTTCATAAATCTTTGTGGATGGAATTTCTCCTCTCACGATTTTGCAGAAGATACACTCTTCTGGCTGCATGATTCCACCTCCCCAACAATTGTCCCATTATTATACTTTGCCTTCAGTTTTACAATCGTTCCGCGTGAAAGCGAAAGAGGACAGACAACGTCTATATAATATTCACTTCTCCCCAGAGAAGAAGTTCCTGTAGTTTTTTCTATTAAGACGTTTAGCCTCCTACCATCAAGTTCTCTCTTAAAGTCGTCCTCAATTTTCTTTGAGAGGTTTAACAAATGTTTTTCTCTTTTCTTAACGATTGAAAAAGGTATTATTTCAGTCATTTTCTCTGCTTCTGTTCCAGGTCTTTTCGAAAAATGAAATACATGCAATCGCATGAATTTTGCTTCATTTATGAGATAAACCGTTTTTTGAAAATCAGATTCATCTTCACCTGGGAAACCAACCATCACATCAGTAGATAAAGCCACGTTATCAAAAACCTTTCTTATCAATTCTATTCTTTTTAAGAAATAGCTGCCGGTATATGTCCTTCTCATGGCTTTAAGTATTCTGTCACTACCACTTTGTACCGGAATATGAAAGTGAGGGCAAAACCGTTCCCCAAGCTCATAAGCAGTCCGGATTAATCTATCAGTAACATCTTCAACATCTATCGAGCTCAGCCTAATTCTAAAATTAAATCTCTGTCCCAGCATCTTTAAAAGCAAACTTAAGTCGCAATCGTCAAAAGCATATCTTCCAAGATGGACTCCAGTAAGAACTATCTCTTTAACACCCTCATTTTCAAGTTTTTCAGCTTCCTTAAGCACTTCTTTAAAAGAAACACTATTTTCTTTACCCCTTAGCAGTGGAACAATGCAATAAGCGCATTTCCTATTACATCCATCCTGAATTTTTAAAAATGCCCTTGTTCTTCTTCCTGTATAAAAAGAAGATTCAACTCTTAAGGCATCCTCAAGATTCCTGATGAAATCGCTTTTTAAAGATGGTGAAACGAAAAATATATTTTCTTTACGCAAGCCAGCAAAACTTTCGATCACCAGTTCAGATGCACAACCGATGATGTAAACATATTCAGGCTGTAATTCTCTTATCAGGCGGTGCAAAACTTTGCGCGACTTAGATTCTGCTTCCGAGGTCACTGCACAGGTATTAAGAAACAAAACATCGCATGGTTTTCTTTCAAATTCATATCCGTAAGCAATCAGAATTGAAGCAATTTTTTCGCTTTCTGCCTGATTGACTTTGCATCCCAGCGTATGAATATAGAAATTTCCCCTCTTTTTCTTAAGATTTAAAAGCAAAGGTTTCATTTCTAATTTACTTCTATTTTTAATAATCATTGCCTTCAATCTTTTAAATCCTCCCGAGTCTATAAAGTATCAGAGTTCCGCAAACAACCGATGCTGTTTCCGTTCTTAAAATATTAGAGTTAAGCTTTGAGAAAATAATGCTCGAATTGGAAAAAAGGCATCGCTCGCGCTCTGAAAATCCACCCTCAGGTCCAATGAAATATTTTACGATTTCATTTTCCTCTTTTCTGGAAAAATTAACTTTTTGAAACTCAATTCCTTGCTGTTCATCAAAAACAATTGCAATCTCCTTAGCACTGACAAGAGATAGAGCGTCCTCCACATTATTGAGAAACGTAAGTTCTGGCATATATTCTCTTTTCGATTGTTTAGAAGCAGATTTAGCTATTTTTTTAAGCCTTTCAAGTCTTTTGTCAGAAATCTCTCCGAGACTTCTGTCGCTTTTAAAAAAGTAAAATCCATCAATTCCCAATTCCGTGCCCATTTCCACAATAACATCAACTTTTTTACCCTTAGGAATTGCCTGGAAAAGGTAAACCCTTTTTGCAGGAATCTTGATCTTTTTCGAAGTTTCTATCTTTATCATGGTTGAACTGTTAGAAATTGATACGATTACCCCTTTGTACAGGTTTTTGTTATCAGAAACGGTTACTGCATCCCCTTTTCGTAATCTCAGCACTGAAAAAGCATGGTGAGACTCATCAGGGGGAAGAATTAATTCCTTTTCTTTCCCTCTAACAAGCTCAGGAAATGTAAAAAATCTTCTTTCAGACACGCTCAAACTCCAGTAAAGCCCAGCCGCTTTTCTGTCTTTCTGCTATTTTTTTCAAACCAAACCTGGTAAATATTTCAACCAGCTCTCCAGCCTTTTCTTCTAAAAAACCACTTAATATTAGTTTCTTTACTTTTGCTCTGGCAATGATGTTACCATTTTGTTCAAAATCTTCTGCTGTTAGATTTGCTACAAGTATGTCCTGGTCCCTGATTTCTTGCAGGTACTCAAAACCACCTTTTTCAATGGTGACTTTCCCAGAGACCGCATTTATCTGGACATTTCTGGTAGCTGAGTGCACAGCTTGTGGATCAATATCCAACCCATAAACAAAACCCGCTCCGAGCTTTGCAGAAGCAATAGCCAGTATTCCCGAACCAGTCCCGAGGTCAACTATTGTTTTTCCAAAAAGTTCTTCTCTTACAAGAGCTTCCAAGCATAATTGAGTAGTGGGATGCATTCCAGTGCCAAAAGCAAGTCCGGGTTCAATATATACTACTGCAACACCTTCACTATCGCTTTCTTTTTTAGATGCTTTTTCAGATAGAAAATAAGGGCGAATTAGCAACCGATCAGCAATCAACACCTCTTTGAAAAACTCTTGGTATTTTA
>CALIRS010000151.1 GCA_938042205.1 uncultured bacterium
CTTTTCCGTTGTTGAACTCTTTTATAAGGCGTTTTCTCTCTGGAAATGATTTAAAACGAGATATCATCTCTATCCGCACCGGGAAATAAGCAAATCGTTCCCTCCAGGTCTCAAGATGCTGCTCAGCGAGAACCGTAGTTGGAGAAAGAACAATTACTTTTCTTCCCGATACCACGGAAACAAATGCTGCTCGCATAGCCACCTCAGTTTTTCCAAACCCAACGTCGCCAATTATCAGACGCTCCATCGGTTTATCAACTGACATATCCATATATACTTCATTAATTGCTTTTATCTGGTCTTCTGTTTCCTCATAAGGAAAAGCGGCTTCGAAATCTCTAATCCAGGGATTAGAAAGGTCATATTGTGGCCTGCGACTAACTTCGCGTCTGGCATAAACTGCTAAGAGATTAAAAGCTAACTTTCTAACAGACCTTCTTGCTTTTTCCTTTGCTTTTCTCCATTCAGGTGAACCAAGTCGATCAATGGTAATATTCTCTTCAGGTCCGCTATAACGCGAAAGTCTATCTAATTGCTCAACTGGCATTTTTAACCTGGCATCAGCATAATCAATCACTATCAATTCTCTTTCCACCTCCCCTCGAAGTTCACGAACGATTCCTCTAAGCTTTCCAACCCCATAACGAGCATGAATAACATAATCCCCAGGTGAAACTTCCAAAACTTCTTTGAGCTTCTTCTCCTTTTGAGGCGCCATCAGAGAAAGAACGATCCTGCTGCCAAGAATATAGCTTACGGGCAGAAATAAGATTTTTGTGAAGGGCCAGTAAAAACCTTTTTTCAAAAAACCCCTCTTGAATTCAAACTTATAGGCTCCAATCTCATCATAAAAGCCCATTATGGACTTTTTGACCTTTTCAGGCTTGATGTCTTCACCACAGAAAACAATAATTCTTTGCGCTTTTTTGAAGTATGGCATCAAAAAAGCTGGTGATGGCTTGAATCCGGGCTTTGGAAGGCTTTCAAACACTAGCGGCTGGGGCGAAGTGATTCCTCCAATGTCAAGTATCTCGTAGCCCTCAAAGGAATCCTCAAGACTATCCGGAGTAAGGAAAAAATCTTCAATTCTGTGATGTCGATGCGGCATCCTTTCGAAAAAATCTTTCACTGCCGAGAAAAACTTTTTCGCTTCAGATAACGCTTCTTCTTTGTTTTCAAAAACAATAACTACATCATCACCAACATAATCAAAAATGGAATCAAGTTTTCCAAAAAGCTCTTTCCAGTGAGCTGAAAGCGAATATCCGCGTTCCCTGTCCTGGCAAAACTCCAAATACGATTCCTGACTTAGTTTTTCCCGCATTTTTTCAATTTTTCTGGAAACTAAAGGTGTATCCGTTTCGCGATTAATTTCAAATTTTTTTAATTCTTTCTTCGAAAGCTGGGTGTTAGAATCAAAAACCCTTATGCTTTCGATAGTATCCCCAAAAAACTCTATTCTTACCGGATCTTCGGAAAGGGATGGATAAACATCGATTATCCCACCCCGCACTGAAAAGGAGCCTCTAGCATCAACCATATCTACTCTCTCATATCCAAATTCAAGAAGCGATCTTATGAGATCATCAAAAACGAAATTCTTACCGGCTTCAACTTCAATCTTTACAGGGCGGTAACTTTCTAAAGGCGGAAATTTCCTCAAAAAGGTTTTTACGGAAATCACAATAATGAAATCATTATTTAAAGCTAAAGCCTCAAGTGAAGCCAGTCTTCTTGCCTGCTTTCCATGGGCAATCTTAACTTTTTCGTAAGGCAGAGCTTCCCATTCAGGAAAATCTAATACAATTCCTGAATTCAAAAAAGATTTAAGTTCTGCACAGGCTTCGTCAACGCGAGCCTCAGATGCCACCACATAAAGAATCTTCCTGTTAGTATTAAAAACCAATGAAACAAAAAAAGAGATTGCGTCCCGGGTTACTAAAATTGAACCTTTAGCAAGAGATTCTTCAACTGCATGAGATAATTCTAATGTTTTTTCAAATGTCAAAAGGTTTTCAAATATTTTCATCAGAATAACAGATGGTAATAATAGAAACAATCAAAATTCATGAATTGTTATTTCTTTTCTGAAAGGCTTATTCTTTGATTGTAAGTGGACATAGTGTAGTTGTAGCCACGATTTATAATCGACGTAATTATTTCCGGTAAAAGTTTTAACTTTTCATTCACTAGTTTCTCCTGAATTTCATCAAATGGACTCAGAACATAATCAACTTCACTCTGTCCGGTTTCCGGCCTACCAATTCCAATTCTTAACCGACCAAATTCTCTTGAATTAAGGGATTGAATTATTGACTCTACTCCTCTATGTCCACCTGCTCCTCCAGAAGGTTTTACTCTCACTGACCCTGGAGGAATATCCATATCATCGTAGATGACAATGATTTCTGAACTACTGACTTTAAAAAAGTCTTTCAGGCATTTTATTGCCAATCCCGACTTATTCATATATGTTAACGGTTTGGCAAGCACCACCTCGGTATCGCCGATACTGCCCCTGCCAATCAATGACATACACTTCAATTCATCCACACTGATATTGAAGTGAATGGAAAGAAGTTCTATAGCTTGAAAACCGACATTATGACGTGTTGATTGATACTTTTTGCCAGGGTTTCCCAGTCCTGCAATGATATACATCAGGTTCTCATAACTTTATAATTATTTCTCCTCTTCACCTTCACTTTCAGCTACGGTGGGAACTTCAGCCGCCTCTACTTCTTCGACAACTTCTGGCTCAACATACACTGCGGGTGGCACAATTGTTAAAACAAGTTCTTCACCAGGGGAAATAACAGTTACACCATCAGGGATACTTAAATCTTCCACTCTGATAGAGTCTCCGATCTCCATTTTAGAAATATCAACTTCAATATGTGAAGGAAGGTCTGCTGGTAGACATTCTACTTCTACTTCTCTCATTCCATGCTGCAGGACACCACCAGTTTTTAGTCCCACACTTATCTCTTCCCCGGTCACTAAAATAGGCACAAATGCAGAAATTTTTTCATCCATTCTTATTCTTTGAAAATCAATATGGAGAAAACTGTCCCTGATTGGATCCATGTCAAGGTCCTTTACAATTACTTTTTCCTTAGTTTTCTTGCCTTCAATCTGAAGTGTTAAGAGTTTTGCTTCATTAACCACTATTTTTCGAACATCCTTTTCAGAAATTGCCAGATGAACTGGTTCAATGTCAAGTCCGTACAGGACGCCAGGAACAAGCCCCTGACTTCTAATTTTTCGAGCACTTTCTTTACCCGTTCTTTCCCTCATCTGTGCCTTTATGAGCATTTCTTCCATTAAAAACCTCCTTAAAAAACTTCATTTGATCAAACTTCAACATTAAATTCTATCTATGAATATTCAAAACCTCCGAAAAGACTGCTAACAGAGATATCTTCATGAATATTCTTGATCGCTTTAGCAAAAAGTCCCGCTGTGGATACCACATTGACCTTTGGAATGTCCTTAATTCTATAAAATGGAACCGAATCTGTAACTACAATTTCATCAACTGCTGATTCCTTAATTCTTTCAGCTGCTGGATTGGAGAACAGACCGTGCGCTGCCGCTACCCTGACAGATTTAGCACCACTCTTTAAAAGTGCTTTTGTACCTGTAACAATTGTCCCCGCAGTATCAATCATGTCATCAATAATAAGCACATCCTTACCTCTAACATCACCTACAACTTCTGCTACTACTTCTGAAACATTTCTTTCAGGACGGCTTTTATGCAAAACTGCTAGACTGGCACTCAGCAAATCTGCCGCTTTTTTTGCCGTCTTTGCTCTTCCTACATCTGGCGAGCAAACAACCCAATTAGATATTTCCCGTGGATATTTTTCCTTGAAATAATTTATCAAGAGCGAGAAGGCTGTTAAATGATCTACCGGAAAGTCGAAAAACCCTTGAATTTGACCTGCGTGAAGATCCATGGTTACTACTCTGCTAACTCCTGCAGCAGTTAATAAATCAGCTACTAACTTAGCGGTAATTGGTTCCCTTGATTTCGTCTTTTTGTCCTGTCTAGCGTAAGCAAAGTGAGGAATAACAGCTGTTATTCTCTCCGCACTGGCTCTTTTCAAAGCATCAATAATAATTAACAGTTCCATCAGGTTGGTATTTACCGGTTCATATAGAGTTTGCATTACAAAAACATCAGCACCGCGAACACTTTCACCAATACGACAGTATATTTCTCCATTTGCGAAAGTGGCGAGTTCGATTTCCCCAAGAGAAATGCCTAATTCCTTTGCAATCTTTTCTCCCAGCTCAGGATGGGAACGCCCAGCAAACATAATCATATGTGCTCTGGGTACAACCGCCATAAATTTCTTTCTTGTAGCAGTTTTATCACTCACAGGTTGAGTTCCCCTTCCTTCTTTTTTTCTTTTTTCTTGCCCAGCCTTTCTTAGTAAGCTGCCTGGCACGGGCAATGCCAAGGCTTTCTTCAGGTAAATCTTCAGTGATCACCGATCCTGCGCCTGTGAAAGCTCCTTTCCCTATTCTTACAGGAGCTATGAACATGGTATCTGAACCAATAAAAGCTTTGTCTTCAATTATGGTTTCATACTTGCTTTCACCGTCATAGTTGCAGGTAATTGAACCAGCACCAATATTTACTTTTTCTCCGATGATAGCATCCCCCATATAACTTAAATGTGGCACTTTAGAACCTTGACCGACCACAGTCTTTTTGACTTCCACAAAAGTACCTACCTTGGCATTACGTTTAACTACCGTCTCAGGTCTAAGATAGGCAAATGGTCCAATTTTTGCATTATCTTCTATTACCGAGCCCTCAACAACAGAATTGGTTATCACAATCCCATTTCCAATTGTCGACGCAGAAATCTGGCTGTTGGGTCCAATTTCACATCTTTCTCCGATAACCGTACCTTTTTTCAAATAAGTATTAGGGTAAATAATGCTATCTTTACCGACCATTACATCGTATTCAATATATACAGTTTCAGGATCAATAATAGTAACTCCTTGATTCATTAGTTTTTGAGCCTTTCTTTTAAAAAATATTTTATTAGCTGCCGCCAGCTCGGCGCGAGTATTAACACCGGTTATTTCTTCCGGATCTTCAACCATTACAGTCTCTACTTTCTTACCATTTAAAACAAAATGGTCAATAATTTTTGGGAAATAATATTCCTTCTGAGCATTGTTGTTTTGAAGAAATTTGATTCCCTCTACCAGGTCCTCACTCTTTACTAAATAAACACCTGCATTTACTTCTTTTATTCTTTTTTGCTCTTCAGAACTATCAGCCTCTTCTACGATCCCTATCAACCTTCCTTGCGAATCTCTGATAATTCTCCCATATCCTTTTGGATTATCGACTTCACAGGTTAAAAGAACCGCAGACGGTCTTTCTGCAAAATATCTGGTAATCATGTTTTCAACTGTACTTGCTCTTAAAAGAGGAGTGTCACCAGCGAGGATTAGAACATGCTCCGAAACTCCATTAATCGCTGGTAATGCCTGTTTCACTGCATCTCCAGTTCCCAGAAGCTTATTCTGCCAGACTATTTTTACATTCTCTCCACAAACCACCTTTTCTACTTCATCACCATTATGTCCGAGAACAATCACGATTGGATTTGCACTAACTTTTTTGGCAACCTCAAGGACGTGACAGATTATTGGCAAGCCGCCAACGCTATGGCAAGCTTTTGGTAAATCTGAATTCATACGTTTCCCTTTGCCTGCCGCCATAATTATGCAAGCAAGTGACATATCAATCCTCCATGGCTGGGGTGGGAGGATTCGAACCTCCGATACCGTGATCCAAAGTCACGTGCCTTACCGCTAGGCCACACCCCAACAGCTTAGGGACTAAAGAATTATATTCTTTTCAATCAAACGTGCAAGGCTTATCAAATGCTACAACTTAGAACTATTTTTCTTCTGATGGTTTAGATGAACCTTCCAACTTTGCAAATTCCTCAAGCACCATCGTTTGAATCATTTCACGAGTTTCCTGATTTAAAGGATGTGCTACATCACGAAAAGAACCGTTAGGAAGCTTTCTCGATGGCATCGCTATAAAAAGACCTTTGTCTCCTTCAATGATCCGGATATCATGTACGATAAACGAATCATCAAAAGTAATCGAAGCTGTTGCTTTTACTTTATTAGGCTTCGACAGAGGCCTAACCACAATTTTTGTAATCTGCATGTTTCCTCCTGTAATCAAGCTAATGCAATACCGGCGATCTCGATCATGGCACCAGCTGGCAACGCACTGACTCCAATAAATTCCCTTGAAGGATATGGTTCTTTTAAAAAATTCTTGAAAGCTCTGTTGACCTCATCTGCTTTGGAAAGATCAGTCACATATACTCTAAGCGCCAGCAACTTCTCCATGCCGGATCCGGCTTTTTCAAGGACTTTCGATAAATTTTGAAGTGTTTTCAGAGTCTGTTCATAAAGTGTCCCGTCTATCACCTCCCCCCTTTCCTCATCAAAAGGTATCTGACCGGATATAAATAAAAATCCGCCTGCAATTGCTACTGAACTGTATGGTCCAAAAGGACCTGGAGGTATATTCAGAAATATCTTCATCCTGCCTCCTTAGATTTTCTTTGCATACAAATATTTGATATCTTCCTGTTTATCGATATCAATGCCTATTTCCGGAAATTTTGTTATCACAGCTTTTACTGGAGCATTAACGATTTTTGAAACTCTCCTTTCGGCTTCTTCAATGGTAATGACTCCCAGCACCGCTTTTAAAAGAAAAAATAGCCCCAATATTCCAGCTAATTTAAAAGGGCTTTTTCGTGCCTTCAAAAGTTCTCGCAAAAAATCCTCATTCGAAAGAATTACTTCTTTTCTTATCAAGAAAATATTGCCACCTGTAAAAGTGCCTTCCCTCAGCTTTGCATAAGTTCTGATGGTTCCTGGAAATGCTTCTTCGAGAGTCTCTTTTTTAAGAATAGGATAATACCCGCTTGAGGGATAACGAAGACATTCACTTATAAAACCATCAATAACTTTTGCAGTAATATAAGGAAGGTCTCCAGCAACTATTAAAACATAATCTGCATTCTTTAAAATTTTTCCTCCAGCTATTACATTATCAATCAGATTATCAGAAGATATTGCTTTTGCCAGAGTTTTTCGATTTTCATCAGGAATTAGTTCAAGAACTTCAGGGGGAGCTATCAAACATATTTCATTAACAGACTGGGCCTCAAGGCAAGCATCCAGCGCAATCTCGATAAGTTTTTTACCATTGATTTCAATTAACGCTTTAGGCCTGACGTTTCCGTTACTCAGTGTCCCGCCACCCAGAATTAACGCACTGATTTGCAACTGTATTCCTCCCTGATTCCTGAAAATACCGGGAAAGTCTCATAGACTTCATCTGTTAAACCGTCAACCGCTCTCGCAACTCGCTCTACTTCATTTCCTGAGTCACAAATAACGAAAAAGGCGCTTCCGCTTCCGGTCAAACTGAAGGGTAATCCAATTGATTTTAAGCGCTGATATATAAGATTTATTTCTTCATTTTCAGAAACTACTACATTTAAAAAAGAATTCTTAATCGACCTTGCTATTCCTCTAAGATCCCCGGCTTTCAAAGAATTAATGATATCTGAAAGGCACATAGTCTCAGGCTTTCCTCTTTCATCCCATTTACGGTAAGCCCAATCGGTGCTTATTCTCGCTCTCGGTAAAACTATCACAATAGGCGAGTTCAGTCGGGAAACTACTGGAAAGACCTTTTCGCCTCTTCCACAAACAAGGCAAGCTCCACCATAAAAGAAAAAGGGGACGTCAGTTCCCACTTTCTCACCGATAACCTCCAATTCCTTTCTACTCAAACCAAGAGAGAAAAGTCTATTCATGCCATGAAGAAATGCAGCTGCGTCAGCACTCCCACCGCCGAGGCCCGCTTCTTCTGGAATCCTTTTCTCGACAGATACCGTAACCTGTGGTATTTTGATTCCTTTCACTTCAAGATATTCTTTCAAGTATTTGTAAGCTTCTACAATGGTATTTTTATCTAACGGAAGGTTGATGCCTGCAAATTGAATTCGAAATCTTGAGGAAGGTGAAATACTTATAGAATCGTAAAGTGAAATTGAATGTATAATACTTTCTATTTCGTGGTATCCATCAGTCCTTTTGCCAAGAATATTTATTGAAAGGTTAATTTTCGCAAAAGCCCGAAGTACGATCTTCACTTCAGAGATCCCTGTCTGGTTGTCCTGTAGATTTTATACATTGAACAACGGGTAAGATACAACTTTTTTTGTGCTTTGTCTAATTGAGCCAGGAAAAGAAGTCGTCTTCGGTCTGGGGATCGAAAAGTTGTACAAGGCGTGTGAGAATATCTCCGTAAGTATATGAAGTCCTTCTCTGGCTTTCCTCTTCAATAATCCTTATAACAAAAAGATTTGGATGTAGTTCTTCCAGTATTCCTTCCCTTTCAACAATCCTACATCTTCCAAGGTTAGTCCTGAACTTCATCCGACAACCGACATAATTATTTAGAGTTTGCTTGATTTTTTCAATAACCTGAGCCTGATCAATAAGTTTTTTATTATCCACTATTTTACCCCTGACATCGCCCCTTTTATGGTATTTTACGCTGAGAAAGTTACAATTGCAACATTTTTTGGAAAATTTATACTAGGAATTTGTCATTTTTAATTCATTTATAGCAATTTCCTTCCTGATTATCTCATAAAATTTAAAGAATCTGTCAAAACCAATATCTTCAGCCCGCTCATCAGGAAATATTCCTGCAATTTCTAAAATCTTTCCCACTTTTTCTTTTTTAATCCCAAAAAGTCCTGAACCAGCAATGCTATTGATAATTTTTTTTCTTCTATGCCTGAAAGAAGCATCGATAATTTTAAAATAAAGCTGATAATCATCCACTTTCTTTTTTCTTTTAAGTTGAATCACTGAGGAGCTTACGTCGGGCTTGGGATAGAAGCTGCCAGGCGTCAGGTTCATAACAACTATTGCGTCCGCAAAAGCTTTAATCTTTAAGGTTAAACCACCATAAGCATCTGAACCCGGGGCAGCAACAATTCTATCTGCCACTTCTTTTTGAACCATCAATATGTAAGTTTTTAAGAAGTCATACTTTATTAGATAACTTACGATTAATGTGCTCGCGATCCGATAGGGCAGGTTCGAAACCAATTTCTCTGGTGACGGAAGTTTCCTGTCTGAAATTTCCTTTTCAAGATCTACGTTTAAAGCATCCCCGTAAATAATGAATACATTTTCGGTATCTTTAAGCACTTCATCAAGAACTTTTTTCATTCTAAAATCCTTTTCAATTGCGATTACGAAAGCGGCTTCTTTCGATAAATGCCAGGTGAGATTGCCAATTCCAGGACCAATTTCGAGGACTGTTTCATCAGGAGAAATGGATGCAGCTTTTACAATCTGCTTTAAAGCACCTTCATTTATCAAGAAATGCTGGCCAAGCCTTTTCGAAGGGTATATAGAAAGAGATTTAGCAATCTTTAAAAAAGATGGTTGAGTTTTTTTCATAAGAAGATTGTGGTATTTTCAGCGGATGATGTAAATAATAACTCTTCTTTTACCCCAGTTTACTGCTTCCCTTCTGGTATCAAAACAGAGGTCGATGCGATTTCCTTTAATAGCTCCACCAGTATCAGCTGCCACTCCATAACCGTAATCAGTAACGTAGATTTTTGTTCCTAAAGGAATTACTCTCGGGTCAACAGCAATAATTCCTTTCCTTGCTTTTTTGCCTGTAGCAGTGATATATCCAGCGCCAGCACCCGGTGCATAGGCAGAAGCAAGAACAGACAATGAGTTTGCAGATATTTTCTTGGAGATAGAATTTTCAGAGTCTTCCTTTCTGTGATTACCTCGACTTGTAAGAGAACGTTTTTTTAAAGGAATGTTCATCGCTACTTTCCTGGAAGCGTTTCTGGATACGGAGAAAGCAGTTCTCTTTTTCAATTGTCGATACTCAGAATACTCAGAAAGATTGCTTCCCTCACTTCTCAAATCGACTACTGAAGACCCATGACTCCCCAGATTCAAGATAAAAGATAAAAACGAAGGAAAAGCGCTTTCTATCTTCTCTTCTATAAGCGATATTCTTTTATTTTGCGAGGCAAGAAAGTCTTTTTTCTTTACTTCGATTGACCTTCCATCAATATATTCATTTATTTCAGGCCTAACTTCGACAACTTCTTCGAGGGACACCCCGCTTTCTGCCAGAGCACCGCGGACTTTAAGAGAAGTAGTTCGATGTTTTTCCAGCTTGCCATTAACATTGATAACCACCGGAATTCCCAGGGCAGCATTTACAAAAAGAAATGCAAGATAAGATAAAATCCCCGCCCAGAAAAAGTAAGCCCGCGGCAGCCGCGGAAAACGTGTGCTCATTGCACCATCCTTCAGCTGCTTTGGTTTTAAAGGAACGTGTGAATTCTACTATTTTTCAAATTCCTGTCAACCCCACAAAACCGGGGTCAGGTCTTGAATTGTGAATTCCGCAGGTAAAACTCTTTTTTTCTGTAGAATTTTGATTTTTAATATTATATAAAAAATAATTTGCTAATAAACATCATGCTTATTGCCTGCTTCTCAAAAAATGTTATTTTTTGCCTGGTTGACTTTTTAAACAATACAATAAAGGAGAAAAAAATGAGAATCACTTTTAAATTTTTTTCAGTGAGAAATGTCGATTTGCCACTTCATTACAACCATGTTTTACAAGCACTAATTTATTCTTATATCGAAGCTCTAACCAGGGGAGGACTCTAAACGAGTTGCTTAAGAGGTTCTAACAAATCTTCTTCAAGTGCAAACCGGCAAGTTTTAGCGGGATAAATCCCGTAGAAGGATTCTAAAAAATCTCGAGCAAAATAAAATGAGACTCATGAGAGCAGTTAGAATGATTCCTGTTTTAACCATTCCAATAAGCGAGAATAGAAAAAGAATAAAAATTCTTCCATCTCGATTTGCTGGAAAATATGCCAGCCAACCTTCCTCGGCTGACATTAATTCCTTTCCTGTAATCACTTTATACCTGTCCTTTATTGCCATTGAAAGCGGGAAAGAAAACAAAGCGAGCATCGTCCAGTAAAATACTGTCACATCTTCAGTTAAAAGATAATAGCCTGTCGAAAGTCCTGTAACAAAAAGTGCATCGACTATTCTATCAAGAAAAGAATCGAGAAAAGCGCCTGCCTTGCTTTGAGTGAGCGAAAGCTTAGCAACCTCACCATCGACACCGTCTATTATTGAAGAAACTTGCGCCAGAGTTCCTGCTAGCCAGAAAAAGCGAAAAAACGCAAAAATCGAAGCACAAACCATTACCGCAAAAGAAAACAGAGAGATCACATTAGGTGATATCAAAAAATCATTTCGTAACATAAAAAGGCTCATGGG
>CALIRS010000152.1 GCA_938042205.1 uncultured bacterium
TAACGATACAAATATAAGCAATACCTTTAAAAGCTTCTGGTTCGTTTCTTTTCTAAATAGAAAAATACCAGCTGATTGCAAGATAGACTTTTCGATAATTGAAAACTTCAGACTAACGATGTAGCAAATGGTAGCTGTGAAAATGAGAATTAATATTGAATATAAAAATGTTTTCAAGATGAAAGATGTAATTGCTGGTCTTATTTCCACTTCTAAATAAATGCTTTGTTTTTCTTTCTTTTCACTATTGAGACTTTCATCTTCAACAGTATCAAAAAGAGAATCAAGATTTCCAAAACCCTCGTCAGTCCTGGTTTCTGTGTGCAAAAGAGACACCTCGGATTTCAAAAAAGTATTAACTTTATCGGCAGAAAAGTGTTCTTGATTGAGGATTATTAAAAAACGCGAGAAAGAAAAAGTCGGGTCCTTTCCTTCTCTGGATTTGAAAATCTTTTCTGAGGCCCACATTCCTCCACAATGACGCCTTTATTCATAAAAACGACTTGCCCACTTCTCTGGCAAAACCCATCTCGTGATTAACTACAATCATTGTTATCCCACCTGCGGCAAGCTCTTTCATAATGTCAAGAACTTCCTTGACCAGCTCCAGGTAAAATGCCGAGGTCACCTCATCAAACAGCATAAAATCAGGATCCATCATCAATGCCCGGGCAATAGCTACCCGTTGCTGTAGTCCCCCTGAAAGTTGATCCTGATAAGAATCAATTTTTCCCCTCAAGGCCTATCTTTTTTAGAAGTGTATATGCCTTTTCAACACATTCATTCCTTGAGCGCTTTTGAACATTCATCGGTGCCAAAATCAGGTTCTGTTCTACACTCAAGTGAGGAAAAAGATTAAAACTCTGGGAAATAATACCTACTTTCTGTCTCATTTTATTTATATCAATCTCAGGCTTCGTGACATCAACTCCTTCAATGAAAACTTTTCTGGAAGTTGGCTGTTCCAGCAGGTTTATACACCTGTGAAGAGTGCTTTTCCCACTTCCTGAAGGTCCGATACACATACTACTTCTGAAGATTTAACCTTAAAATTGACACTTTTCAGCAACTCCACATTTCCAAAATTCTTGTAAAGGTCGACGATATCAACTATGTATGAATAATTCATCCTTGCCTGAGTTGCTTCTTTAATCTTTTTAAACTGTCTAATGTTTGGCAACTGCTAATCTCCTTTCAAGATGCGTCGCCAGTCGGGTAAGCGGTAGGGTTATCATTAAATATATCGGGGCGGCGAGTGTATAGGAAGTAGTATTGAAAGTAGCTGAGGCGAGTGTTCTTATAGTATATGCTAACTCTGGAATGGTCAGAACGTAAGCAAAAAAGTGTCCTTCAGGAGAGCCACAAACTCATTTGTAAGAGGGGGATTACCATTCTGAATGCCTGAGGCAGAACCACGTTTCTGAATCACATATCTCATTGCCTGAAAATAGCTCATACCAAGGGATCGAGCTACTTCCATCTGCCCTTTATGAATTGACTGAATGCCGGGTCTAAAAATCTCTGCCACACAAGCGTCGCTATTTAGCGATAAGCCAACAAATCCAGATGTGAAAGCGTTGAGTTCTACTCCGATATAGGTAAGAGAAAGATATATATACATCAGCTGAACAAGAAGCGGCGTTCCTCTGAAAAGATTTATATAAGAACGGCTGGATCATTTAAAAATTTTCCTTTTGACAAAAGTAAAAAGTGCCGTAAAAATTCCCCTGCGAGCGCAAATAGAATTGCATAACGTGTTGCCAGAAGCATAAGCGGTAAAAAATCAATTGCGCATTGAACATTAAAACACTTGTCTATCAACTGAGGAATGTTTGCTTCGGCAAGATAAATCATTTTATTTTGACCTCCATCTATATAAATTAAAGTGGGCATTTCAATGAACTGCCCACTTCTAAATTTAAACAGATCTCATAGACCTTATTACTTAGTTCCTCCAAACCACCTTTTATAAATTCGGTCATAGTTAACGTCTTCTTTTATTTCCTTAAGTGCCTTGTTTACCTTCTCTCTTAATTCTTTCGAATCTTTTCGGAATGTAAACTCATGCTGTTGTCCGGTTTTAACCACTTCTACAATCTCAAATGCCGGGTCCTTTGTGACCAGTTACGCAGTCACCGAAGGTCATTTACAACAGCGTCAACTCTTCCTGCTTTAAGATCTTCAAATGCCAGCAAGGTATCATCATAAGACTTAATTTCTCTTATCCCATATGTTTCCTCTAACTCTCTTGTTTTAAGTTCACCGGTAGTTCCTCTGTGAACACCAACGACTTTGTCTTTTAGCTCAGAGGCACTGGCTATTTCAGAGCCCCAGCGTACTGCAATTGACTAGTCAGAATCGTTATAAGAACCTGAAAAGTCAACTTGCTTTCACCTTTCCCTTGTAGTAGTCATTGCGGAAACAACTACGTAATACTTTTTGGCATTGAGCGCTGGGGCAAAGTATCGAAGGTAGCATTAACTATCTCTGTTATAAGGTCAATGTCGAAACCCACAATTTCCTGAGTTTTTTCATCTTTATACTCAAACGGAGGATTAGCGACATCACTCCCTATCGTTAAAACCACTTCTCTAAT
>CALIRS010000153.1 GCA_938042205.1 uncultured bacterium
AAATAAACTTTTGAGCATGATTAACTAATCTCATTATAATTTTAAAAATGGTTAATGAACCTTCGCAAATCTAAATGCTGAGGAAGTGAGGCATTAGTAATAATTAATTCTGCTAGAAGTTCCGCGTAAAATTTGATCGTAGTGGATCCGCGGGATCCGAAACCGTTAAAGACATAAAGATTATCCAACCTTGGGTGCCGTCCTATTATTGGATTTCTATCGCGGGTTCCTGATCTTATGCCGCTAAAGTGATTAAGCTTTTTATATCGGGATAGAGGCATGTAATTTAAATTCTTACATATAGTATCATGCCCAATTTTTGTAGGGCCTGATTTTAGTTTCTCGTGCTTCCATGTCGATCCTGCAAGGAAACTGGAATTTTCATTGGGTAAAAACCAAGTTCCATTACTCAGTGCATTAGATTGTGGACCAGTAAATTCAAGGATTTCACCTTGTGCTGGGGCAAAAGGAAGCCAATTAAAATAAGGATTTTCACAGACATTATAGCCTTCGGCGAAAATAATAGAGTTTTTATCATTACCATCTTTGTATTCAATTTTATCTTGAGCCCAGCAATCCATCGCCTCTAGTTTTTGGCGCGAGAGCATGAGGAACTTTTTTATATTTAATCTAAAGGCTTTGGTTTCGCCCGCACCATACATGCCGTGTATTTTTGATAGTGCCAGTTTTTCTCTTGAATGAAAGGAGAGAGTGAATCTCGACGATTCTCTATTTTTTGAGAGCTCATGCCATTTAGTCCTTTGTCGTTCAGAATTAAAGATTCGAAGTAAGGATTCAGGCTTAAAAAGAATTTCATTGGACTCATCTTCCCATTTCTTAAAAAAATGTAAATTTCTGACAATGCACTGCTGGAAATCAAGTGGTATATTCAGTTTTGGTCCGATGAAGGGATTGATCAGGCCTGCAGCAATTCGACTTGCTGAGTGATTGATTTTACCTTCCGTACAAGTTACTCTGAATCCTCGATCTATTAGAGTGTGAGCTAAAATTGCACCAGCCAACCCATGTCCTACTATAAGTATGGATTTCATTAGCTTAAAAGGTCAATGATTCCGTTTGCGAATTTATCTGTATTAAATGAAAATATAGACTTATGAAACCCCGTTTTTTTATTCTTCTAGCTTTAGTTCTGACGGGGATTTTATTTATAATTAATCCTTTCAGAAATTCTTCTTCTGAAAACCATAGAACCGTTAGACCAGTTTCGGTCGTGGCTTATAATGAAATAATAGGTGAAACTAACTCAGTTCCTGTGGAGGTAAATGATTTTACCTACATGGATGAACTCTTGGGGAGAGACAGTTTGCTTGAGCACCCTCGATTAAAGGAATTTAAAGATATTTTATTACATGCAAGAAATCCTTTAGATGTTAATGATGCAATAGATAATCTTCAAGAGGGTGGTTTTGAGGTTATTGACCGAATTGATAAACTCGCTTCAGTCAGGGTAAGAATTCATGACCCTGTCAAATTCGCTAAGTTTATTGAAGACCATGATGATGATTTTGGTTTGAGTAAGAATGTCACCTTAAGAAGGCCTACTTATCCTGATTCTAGGATGCTTGAGATTGAAGAACCATTCATGGGATCCTCGATGGATTGGTTGGGAGTGAGATCTGATAGGAAAGATGCAGGGAGTGGAGTTAAAGTAGCAATTCTTGATACTGGAGTAGATGTTAGACATGAGTCACTTTCAGGTATTAATATAACAGAAATTTCTTTACTAGATGAATCTGATACTCACGAGAATCGAGGTCATGGTACTGGCATTGCATCAGTAATCGCAGGGCAAAAAGAAGACTTTATGGGTATCGCTCCCTCAAGTGAAATACTTTCAGTTAGGGTTTTGAACGAGAGTGGTGAGGGAGATTCTTTTACAGTGGCAAAAGGGATCGTTGCAGCAGTGGATCAGGGTGCTGATATTATCAATCTAAGTTTAGGGGGCATGAATAGTTCGATTGTAATGGATAATGCTATTGAATACGCGAAATCAAATAATGTACTGATGGTTTCTGCAGTCGGAAATGAGGGAGTACGGGGTGTTTCATTTCCCGCAAGACACAAGGATGTCGTTGCGGTGACTTCAGTTGATGCTAAATCAAGAGTTTCCACTTTTTCCAATTATGGTGAAGCGGTTGATATTGCTGCGCCTGGAGTAGGTGTGGTGACTGCTTGGGAGGAGAATGAATTCGTTCAGTTTAGCGGTACTTCTATTGCTGCTGCTTTTGTAACAGGTGCACTTGCATCCGAACTATCCTATTCAAAATACGATTATAAAGAGAATGCGCTAAATGCCCTGTATGCAAACGCTGATGAAGCAGAGAAACCTGGCGTAGATATTTGGGCGGGTAGGGGAGTTTTAAATGTAAGGAGACTTGAGCAAAGAAATACTCCCGGCATTGTTGACGCAGCTGTGGTGGGTTATTATTTCGACACTGAAAATATAACTGCTTCGGGGACGACTCCTTTTTTTGTCACAATTCAGAATCAAGGCACCAGTTGGATTCAGACTACGAATTTAAAAGTAAGATACAAGGGTCTAGAGAAAAACTTTAAGTTAGGTAACCTCACCGCAGGTGAATCAAGAAGTGAAATGCTTTATTTTGACTCAGGAACCCCTGATAAAAAAATTCATATTGTTTCGGAGATTTCCATCTCTGGTCAGACAGATAGAAATCCTGCGAACAATGTGCGTGAAAGCTTTTTGATTCTACCTTGATTTAAGTTAAGCGGCGTCTCTTTTAATAGTAGAAATTGGTGCGACCTTAGCTTTCCCTTTGCCACGCACAACTGCTGCACTGATAGTAACCCTGACAGGTTCTTCCTGTGCGGGAAGATCGTACATCACATCTAGCATTATGTTCTCCATAATTGAACGTAAGGCTCTGGCTCCTGTTTTCATGGAAATAGCCTGCTCGCATATGGCAAGGATTGCTTCTCTCGTGAAATGTAATTGAGCATCCTCCATCAAAAAGAGCTTCCTGTACTGCTTCAAAAGTGAATTCTTGGTCTCCTTGAGTACCCGGACGAGCTCATTTTTGGTAAGCTCTTCGAGTACGGAAACAATAGGTAAGCGACCTATGAACTCTGGAATCAAACCGTATTTAACTAAATCCTCTGGACGGACATCTCTAAGCAAGTCTTCTTTTTCCTTAGGTGCTTCAGAGTTGTAGCCTACCATTTTGTTTCCAATCCGTTGCTCAACAATATGATCCAAGTCTACAAACGCACCACCGCAGATAAATAAAACATTTGATGTGTCGAGCTGAATATAATCTTGATTCGGGTGCTTTCTGCCCCCCTGGGGTGGAACATTGCAGACGGTTCCTTCGAGTATTTTAAGCAGTGCTTGCTGAACACCTTCACCGGAAACATCACGGGTAATCGAAACATTATCAGTCTTGCGACCTATCTTATCAATCTCATCGACATAAATTATACCACACTGTGCTTTTTCCACATTCTGATCCGCGGACTGTAGTAGTCGTAAGACAATGTTTTCGACATCATCTCCAACATAACCGGCTTCGGTCAAAGTAGTAGCATCGGCAATGGCGAAAGGAACATCCAAGAGGTTGGCA
>CALIRS010000154.1 GCA_938042205.1 uncultured bacterium
TTTCCTTCAAAATTTTTCCCATCAGAAGCCTGAGAAACCAACCAGGAGAAACTCTTTGAGATCATTTGTAGGGAAATTAAACGACTTGAGGTAAGTAAAAGGAGACTCCGGGTATCTAAAAGGCTGGAGTTCAGACGAAGAAATCCATGGAAGTAATTTAATTAGTTTAATAAAAGCGAGACATTGTTAGTTTCTTTTTTTATGACTCTATCGAACTTTAGGATAAGAACCTCTTGTTGTTTTTCGATTACTTTTCAGTTATTTTGCTCTTTTTTTGCTTTTTTGAAATTTTGAAACTTTTTAAACAGGTTGATAATCTTTGAAAAAGTTTTTTCAAATTGTCATATATTATTTAGGTAATATCTTTAAAGAAGTGGGTAATATGTTTAAGATCGCATTCAGGTTAGCGAAAAATTTGGTCATTCTTTGTTTCTGGATTTTTGTTTTGTTGCAACTAAATGTTGCTGTTTCTCAAGCGAAGGATTATGCCTTTTCCAGTATATCCATCAAAGTTGAGGTTCAGCCGGACGGGTCTTTTTATTTTACCGAAAAACGAACATATGATTTTAAAGGCAATTTTTCATGGGCTGATATTAAAATTTTAAAATCAGGTGCTAAAGCGATCACTGATTTTAAAATTAAAGAAAAGGGTAAACCGTACACGCTTGTGAGTTCAGCTGACGCTCCAGGAACATTTGAGCTTAAAGATTACCAGGACTACCTGTATGTAAAATGGCGCTATCAAGCAAAGAATGAACGGAAAACTTTCGAAATTTCATACACGGTTGAAGGTGCAATCAAAGCTTACGATGACATTGCCGAACTTTACTGGAAATTCATAGGTTCAAACTGGGAGAAACCTGCAAAGAATGTGGAAATTTTAGTCATTTTGCCTCCTGGAGCGAGAATGTCTGACATAAAAGCCTGGGCACATGGACCGCTTGAAGGAAAAGTTAAAGTGGAAAACAACCAGGTAGTACGCCTTTCGGTCCCCTACTTACCAGCTTATCAGTTTATTGAAGGGCGTATTGTTTTTCCACCTAAGCTTGTGTCTTCCGCTGTGCATGTTTCCACCTCGAGGCTACCGGCTATTCTTGCAGAAGAGCAGAGATGGGCAGAGGAAGCTAATGCGAGACGTAACCGAGCACGTTTTCAAGTAATCTTTGCCTCAGCGATGGTCATTTGTGTTGGCTTTTTCTATTACTTGCTTTATACACGCTATGGAAAGGAGTACGCTCCTTCCTTTTCGGGAGATTTTTATCGCGAACTCCCTTCGAAGTTGCCGCCTGCGTTAGTGGGCAATCTTTATCGGTTCGGAAGAGTAAGCCCTGTGGATTTCACAGCTACTGTTATGGATCTTGCAAGAAGGAATTATTTACGTATTACTGAAAATAAATTCTCTGGTGAAGGTTTTTTCAGCACACGTTATGAGTATAAGTATACTCTGGAAAAGCTAAAAGACATTGATGACAGAAGTCCTGAGTTTGAAAAGTCTATTTTTCGTTTTCTATTTACGAAAATAGGTGACGGCAGATTTTGCACGCTCGACCAGATAAAAGAATTTGCGGAAAAAAAGCCTCAGGAAGCAAATGCCTTCTGGGAAAAATGGAAAAGTCAGGTGAGAAACGAAGCTGATAAGGCAGGTTTTGTTGAAAAACAGAGCCTTAACGCCATCTGGATTTTTATGATTACTTGCATCGTTTTTGGCATCTTATCTCTTATCCTGTATTTTATCACCGGAAATGTAATTTTTTCTTTTCTTTTACTGTTGTTTTTATTTGTAAGTCCATTGGGTTATTTTTTAAAAAGACGTTCCCCCATGGCGGCTGAAGAGTTTGCTAAATGGAGAGCCTTTCGAAACTTTCTCATACTCTTCTCCAATCTTGAAGAAGCTCCACCACCTTCTATGATTCTCTGGGACCATTATCTGGTTTACGCTATCCCGCTTGGTGTGGCAAAAAAAGTTATAAAGCGTCTTGAAAAGTTAAAGCTTAAATACCAGCAGGAAGCACAAACAACAAGTTTTGACATAGCCGGGTCAGGTTCAGGGTTTTCATCTGCTTTTGGAGAGAGTTCTTTTTCATCTTTTTCTTCTATTTCTTCGTTCTCTAATTCATTTAGTGATACTTTCACCACTGCCTTTTCATCGACTTCTTCTGGTTCGGGAGGAGGTGGAGGATTTTCCGGAGGCGGTGGTGGAGGTGGCGGTGGTGGAGGTGGAAGCGCCGGGTAGTACTTACCACAATTCAAGCAAAACCAATAGACGAGAAAAGCGTCATCATCTGGAAAAAAGAGCCTTTATATAAGGCTTCCGGTAATGAATTAAATGGTTTCAATTAATAGTTTATGATAGAGCAACAAAGTCAAAGGTAGAAACGGGTTTTAATTATTTGATTATGTTTTAGGTATTTTGATTGGGTTTTTGGGTTTGGTACAATAAGTATTCTTGAATAGAGGTTACACTTTAGCAGGGATCGCTGGTATTATGATTGTTATCCGGCTGCACTAAGCGGGGAGGTAGCGGTGCTCTGTACCTGCAATCCGCTATAGCAGGGCTGAAATCCTGTTTGAGGCTACGGATGTCGGCAAGGAGTTCGCGCTTTTCTTGCTGAAAGTCGGATCCCGTGTAACTTGAAAGTTGGGAACCCCGTCAGGCCCGAAAGGGAGCAGCGGTAACCAACTTTTCAGGTTGTCACGGAGTCATCTGACTGGAGAGAAAGGTGTGAAAACACCGCCGGTACCTGGCAGTCGAGGACAGGTGTGCAGCCGGTTTTGAATTTTCGAACCTGGCTCTCAGAATGTCAGAGCTAAACGTTAAAATTCTTGAGCTGAAAAAATTAAGGAAGCTGAATTAAGTGGGCGACATACAAAATTTAGCTTTATATCGAAAATATAGGCCCGCCACTTTCGATGAAGTCGTGGGGCAGGAGCATGTTACTGTCACCATCAGAAACTCATTGAAAGCAGGGCAGTTCAGTCATGCGTATCTCTTTGCTGGACCGAGGGGTACCGGCAAAACTACAGTGGCGCGCCTGATTGCCAAAAGTCTTAACTGTATAAATGCGCCCACCGATTCTCCATGTGGCAAGTGTGATGCCTGTCAGTCTATTCAAGCGGGCACCTTCCTTGACATCATAGAAATTGACGCTGCCTCCAATAGGGGGATAGATGACATCAGGTCACTTCGAGAACATGTCAGGTTTGCACCTGCTCAAGGCGGCTATAAAGTCTATATAATCGATGAAGTGCACATGCTTACTCAGGATGCTTCCAACGCTCTTCTTAAAACCCTTGAAGAGCCTCCCGCAAAGACTGTTTTTATCCTGGCAACTACCGAGAAGCACAAGGTTTTACCTACTATTCAATCTCGGTGCCAGGTGTTCGAGTTTCGAAGGTTACCTGTAAATATCATCATTGAAAGATTAAAAGAAGTTTCAGAAAAGGAAGGGATTTCTGTAGATGAGAAGTCACTAACTATTTTGGCAAGGAAATCACGGGGTGGGATGAGAGACGCATTAGTACTTCTTGAGCAGGCAAAATCCTTTTCGGAAAACAAGGTAAGCCCGGGTATCGTGTTTCAACTGATAGGTTATCTCCCGGAGGAAATTCTTTTAAGAATAATCAGGAGCTTGCTTGCCGGAGATACATTATCTGCGATTCAGGCGATTAAGGAGCTAGACAGTTCAGGTCAGGATTTGAGGTCTGTGGCTTTCTTGATCCAGAAGGCACTGGTAGAGTTAATGGTTTATAGTCATACAGGTGTTTACCATATTGATTATGTACTCGAAAGAGATTCTCTTGACAATTTAAAAGACCTGTTTCGCTATGATTTAGCTGCAATCTTGCTTGAATTTTTGGAGGATGCAGAGAGAAGGATGAGATTTGGTGAAGATGCAGAATTGGCTTTAGAGGTAGCGTTTCTGAAATACCATTTCCATCAGAAACCTGTGGATACAGGAAGAGAAATAGAAGAACAACTTTCTCAAACTTCGCCATCATCAGAAGTTCAGGCTGAGAAAGTGGTAACTGTAAAAACTCCTCCGATTTCTAAAGCAGTTTCTGGAAATGACCCTGATGAACTAAAAAATGGCTGGCGAATTTTTCTTGAAAAACTTAAATCAAAGTCTCTTTCTCTTCATATGCATTTGAAAGAAGGGAAGCCATTGAAGATAGAAAGCGGTACGCTCATTGTTCGTTTTCCTTCGGGATGTGAGGAGAATATAGATTTCATATCAAAAACTGAGAACATTAACTTGATTGAAGAAACGATGAAATTAGCACTGAGAAAGGAGCTCAAACTTGTTTGCGAGCTTAAGGAAGAGTCAACAACAGCCTTAGAGGAGGAAGAAAAACCAGCATCTGAGGACACATCTGCCTGGGAATCGGATACGAACGATTCTCAGGCCACATTCTCACTTGAAGATATTGATAAAATAGCCTTTGAAACAGCTTCTGAATTCGAAGGCAAAATAGAAAACGAATAGTGGAAGGAGCGAAAAATGATGAAAGATTTTGGAAAATTGATGCGAGAAGCTCAGCGTATTCAGGCTGAAATGGCTCGTATTCAAGAAGAGCTTTCCGGAACTCATGTTGAAGGTAGTGCTGGAGGTGGAGCAGTAAAGATTATTTTTACGGGTACGATGGATCCTGTTGAGGTCCATATTGCACCAGAAGTGCTTGAGGATGCAGATACTTCATTGCTTGAAGATCTGGTACTTTCTGCTATCAGAGAAGCGATAAATAGTTCAAGGGAGTTAGCTCAGGAGAAAATGTCGAGAGTCACAGGGGGTTTGGGGCTTCCAGGAATGCCTGGCGGACTTTTTTGATTATGAACCGTTTTCCAGAAGCGTTTAGAACTCTCATCGAAGAGCTTAAGAAATTACCGGGAATTGGTCCAAGAACAGCTTACAGACTGGCTTTTTTCATCCTCAGCAGAGAAGAAACCCACATCAAAAGTCTTGCAGAAGCTTTGCTCAGGGCAAAGTCTGAAATAAGGTTGTGTCGATTATGTTTTTCACTGGCTGATGATGAGAAATGTGCTATTTGCGCTGATGAAAGTCGAGACAAATCGATAATTTGCGTCGTCGAGGAGCCAAAAGATGTGTTTGCGATAGAAAAAGTCCGTGAATTTAAAGGTGTCTACCATGTACTTGGAGGAGCACTTTCACCAATCGATGGTATAGGTCCTGAACAATTGAGAATTGGAGAATTGCTTCAAAGGATAAGGGAAAATCCAGTAAAAGAAGTAATAATTGCTACCAATCCTACGGTATCAGGTGAAGCTACTGCGATCTATTTAGCCAGGATTCTGAAAGAACAAAAAGTGAAAGTCACCAGGCTTGCCAGTGGCATTCCTTACGGTGGAGATATTG
>CALIRS010000155.1 GCA_938042205.1 uncultured bacterium
AATTTGTTAAAGTCAAAATTTTCACATATAATACACATTCTTATTGTCGTTTTTCTAGTTTCTATAATTAACAGCCTGAGAAAGTCCATCAAATACATTAAAAACGTTTCTTTTGAGTGGTCTGAAAATTTGTTCAAGGAATTCATAAAAATATAGTTAAGACAATCAAAATTTCTTAGAACTGCATGACCTTTTTTAGTCAATACTAACCTGCTTATTCTTGAATCTTTTTGGTCAGAAATTCTTTTAACATATCCTTTTTTGATCAAAGATTTTATAGCATCACTTACAGTCGGTTTTGAGAGAGAAAATTCTCTTGACAAGTTGTTAACAGTGCTAAAGGAAATGGAATGCGTTTCTAAATATTTTAAAAATTGAATCTGAATAGGACTTATTTTGTGCTTGTGAGCGTATTCCCATAAATGTGACCTGTAGATGCAGAATAGCTTTTCCAGGGCGAATATTATCTTTGTTTCGGTTGAATCCAAATTTGCCTCCTATTAGTTAGGTATCCTAACTATATATAAAACTACCCAAATTTTCAACAAAAAAACTAAAAATTTTTCCGCACCCTGGAATTCTTATATCTTACCCTTATATGGTTTTTGCTTGAGAAACAAGGTTATGTCATTTATGATTTTTATCTGCCAGAAAGGCTAAAAAAATCAATTTTGGTCTTTAAAAGATAATTTGGGAGGCGATGAAATGACTTTACAAAGGCCAAATGCAAATGAAGCAACACTTACTTCAAACAGGTCAAGAGATGTAGCTCCAGTTTCGGGAATCTGTACTAGATGTCAGGATGGATGTCGAGGGAACTGTGAAATTTTTAAGGCCTCTTTTAGAGGTCGGGAAGTGATTTATCCAATACCTTTTGGAACTATCACTGCTGGTGCAGATAAAGATTATCCCGTTGATTACAGTCATCTAAACATTCTTGGTTACGCTTTGGGTGCAAAGGGGCTCCCAGAAGGAGTTGAACCTGGTCCTGATAATACCCTGTTTCCGATGGTAAACACTGAGACTGAATATGGAGCGAAAGAGAAAGTTAAACTGAAAGTTCCCGTATTTACAGGTGCCCTTGGTTCAACAGAGATAGCCAGACGCAACTGGGAACATTTTGCTGTTGGTGCAGCTATTTCAGGAATTTCTCTTGTCTGTGGCGAGAATGTATGCGGCATTGACCCTAAAGCGGAATTTAGAGATGGGAAAGTGGTTGAATCTCCAGAAATGAGAAGAAGAGTCGAAACCTATCGTGAATGGCATGAAGGTTACGGAGATATAATTGTCCAGCTTAATGTAGAAGATACTCGTTTTGGTGTTGCCGAATATGTGATTGATAAACTTGGTGTAGAAACAATTGAGCTTAAGTGGGGACAGGGGGCTAAGGCAATCGGCGGAGAGATAAAAGTTGATTCCTTAGAAAGAGCACTTGAGCTTCAGAGACGGGGGTATTTGGTAACACCGGATCCGTCTCTTGAAGCAAATCAGGCAGCTTTTCGTGACGGTGCATTAAAACATTTTGAAAGACATTCTCGTCTTGGATTTATTGATCGGCAATCATTTATGAACGAGGTAGAAAGATTGAGAAAATTAGGTGCAAGAAGAGTAACTTTAAAAACAGGAGCCTATCCAATGCGCGAATTAGCAATGGCGCTAAGATGGGCGTCAGATGCTGAGCTGGATCTGGTGACCATTGACGGCGCGCCCGGCGGCACCGGGATGAGTCCCTGGAGAATGATGGTTGAGTGGGGTATTCCTACATTTTATCTGCAGTGCATGGCATATGAACTTGCTGAGAGATTGAAAGAGAAAGGCAAGTTTGTTCCGGATCTGGCTATGGCTGGCGGGTTTTCGACTGAAGACCACATTTTTAAAGTGCTGGCTCTGGGGGCTCCTTACTTCAAAGCGGTGTGCATGGGGAGAGCTTTAATGATCCCCGGTTTTGTAGGTAAGAATATTGGTAGATGGATAGAAGAAAACGATCTACCAAAGACAGTTTCTCAATTTGGTGACACAGTGGAAGAAATATTTGTCTCTTACGAAGAATTGATTGCTAAGTATGGTAAAGAAACGGTAAAAAAGATGCCACTGGGAGCAATCGGTATTTACACCTTTGTAGATAAACTAAAAGTTGGATTACAACAGCTAATGGCGGGTAGCCGCAACTTTAAAATATCTACTATAAGCAGGAAAGATCTTGTGGCTCTAACCGAAGAAGCAGCAAAGGTTTCTGGTATACCATTCGTGACAGAAGCTTATCGTGAGGAAGCCTATAGGATTATTGATGAGAATTAAGGAGGAATGGGGGAATGGGGTCAGGTCTTGAATTTTGACTTTTTTAGAAAATGTATAAAAAGGCACCAGAAGTGAGAACTTACCTTCTTCGTTATATGCGTGACATGCGGAATTCACAATTCAAGACCTGACCCCCGATGTGTCCGATGTATTTGATGGGTATGGGAGAGGAACAGCCCGAGCTTTTTGGGTCTAAAGGCAAGATAGAGAACACGGTAGTTAGCTCAGAGAAAAAAAAGAAAATATTTTTAGTTGACGCAAATTCCCTGATTCATCGAGCCTTCCACGCATTGCCACTAACACTTGTGAACACCAGAGGAATTGTTGTAAATGCTGCGTACGGTTTTACTGGAATGCTGATAAAGCTTGTAAGAGAATTTAAGCCTGACCTTATAGTAGCTGCCTTTGACAGCAAAGCTCCAACTTTCAGGCATAAGATTTATGAAGAGTACAAAGCTCACCGACCGGAGATTGCAGTTGAACTTGTGAATCAGTTTCCAATGGTCAAAGAGATTCTCAAAGCTTTCAAGATCCCCATTATACAAATAGAAGGATACGAGGCAGATGACATCATTGCGACCTACGGGAAAATGGCTTTAGATGCTGGTCATGAAGTCTTCATCGTAAGTGGTGACCGTGACATGCTTCAATTGGTTGATGAGCGCATCAAAGTTATTTCGACGAAGAAAGGCATCAGTGATATAAAAATATATGATAAAGAAGCCATATTTGAAAGGTTTGGAATTTATCCTGAAAAGATTCCGGATTTCCTGGCTTTAAAAGGTGAACCTTCGGACAATATCCCGGGGATTCCAGGAATTGGGGAAAAGATTGCCTCTAAGCTAATTGCAGAATTTGGTTCACTTGAAAACCTTTATAAAAACATATCATCCTTTGAAGGAAAAAGACTTTATGACCTTTTATTAAAAAACAAAGATATGGCTTTTCTGGCGAAATCGCTGGCGACACTTTCCAGAAAAGCACCAGTAGATGAAAAGATTCTTGACCTTGCGTTTGAACCTGATAACGCCAGGGTTGCTGAAGTTCTGACAAAATATGAGTTTACCAGCTTACTTGAAAGGATGGGACTTTCAGCGAAATACGAAAGGGTGCCGGAAATAAAATTTTTAAAAGAATCCCATTCAGGTGATTTCTTTGAAGTGCTTAAGAAGTTTGAAAAGGAAAAGTCAGGACTATTATATATCGATGAAAAGTTGTCGTCTTTTACAATTGCTACGCGAGATATTTTTTACTCAGGAAAAATACAGAGTAATGAATTCCGGAAGTTAAAGGAATCTCTTAAAAAAGTTTTAACAGATAAGTTTCTCCTGGTAACCAACGATTTAAAAAGACTTTCTCTGGTTACCGACGATGAAATTTTGAAAGAATCCTTACTTGCATCATCAAAGGCTGGAAGAATTTGTGATATCTCCCTCGCGATCTGGCTTCTTGACCCGGAAAGGAAAGATTGTTCTTTAGAAAGCTTTTTTCGTATCAAAGAGGACAAACCTTTTCAATCTTTCGGTGATGTTATAGATTGGGCGTCTTCACTTTCGGGTAAGCTAAAGAGTGAAGAAATGTTTGAACTCTACACGCAAGTTGAGTTACCTGTTGCAATTCTTCTTGCAGAAATGGAAGCAGTTGGTGTACCACTAGATATTAAGAAATTTGAAGAGCTCTCAAGGGAGATGGAATCGAAGATTGAAAGTGAATCAGAGGAGATTTTTCGATTAACTGGCTACACCTTTAATATTAATTCACCTCAGCAATTAGCTCATGTCTTGTATGACCGCTTGAAATTAAAAAAAGGCAAAAAGAGAAAGCAGCATTATGCGACTGATTTCGCCACACTTTTGAAACTGGTAGATTCCCATCCAGCAATAATCCATATCTTGAACTATCGCGAACTTACAAAGATTAAAAACTCCTTTGTGGAAGTATTTCTAGAAAAGATTGACAGAAAAACAGGAAGAATTTACTGTCACTTTATTCAAACCGGAACTGCTACGGGAAGGCTTGCAAGTGAAGATCCTAATCTTCAAAATATTCCTCTGAAAGGAGAATATGCTGAACAGCTAAGAAAAGCAATCAGGCCAGAGAAGGGAAATATTTTCGTAGGTGCTGATTACTCTCAAATCGATTTAAGAGTAATGGCACATCTCTCAGAAGAAAGAGGACTGATAGAAGCATTTAAGCATGGGGAAGACATCCATACTTCGACAGCAATTGAGGTTTTTGGAGTAAAGGAAGAGGAAATAACGCCAGAACTCAGACGAATATCGAAAGCAATAAATTTTGGTATTATCTATGGGATTTCTCCTCAGGGTCTTTCGGAGCAATCTGGAATAAGTTATGAGGAGGCCGTTAAATATATTGAAATCTATTTTCAAAGGTATCCATCAATAAAATCATACATGGAAAAAACAATAAAAGAAGCATATGAAAATGGATACGTAAAAACAATTTTGAACAGGCGCAGATATTTACCCGGTCTTCATAGTTCCAGTATAAGCGAGAGGAGAGCGTCGGAAAGACTGGCACTTAATAGTCCGATCCAGGGTAGCGCGGCTGATATTATTAAATTGGCGATGTTAAGGTTCTGGAGATCGGTGAAAAATGAAGGTTTGAATGCAAAACTAATACTTCAAGTTCATGATTCTTTAGTGGTTGAATGTGAAGAAGAAGTTGCTGATAAAATTGTAAAATTGCTTAAGGATTCTATGGAAAATGCGTTTTCTTTAAACGTTCCGCTTGCTGTCAAAGTAAGCACCGGGAAATCGCTGGCCGATATCTGATATAGTTATGTATATGATTTATGGAGAACCTATGGAAAAAAGAGAAATTAACTCTCTTTACGAAGAGGCTTTTAAAAAACTTAGCCCTGGAGATCTTCTTGAGGGTGAAATAATTTCTGAGAACGAGGCAGACTTTGTGATTGATGTGGGTTATAAGTATGAAGGCCTGGTGCCCAAGAGTGAATTCGGAGACGAGGTGCCTGGCGTAGGTTCAAAAGTTGCTGTTATTGTCAGAAAAGTTAATGAAGATGAA
>CALIRS010000156.1 GCA_938042205.1 uncultured bacterium
ATGTATTTCATCAAGTTAAAGTGCGCAGGGATCCGTCATGCGCAGTATGTGGAGATAATGCTACTATTGATTCGCTATTTGACTATGAAGAATGGTGTCTTAGGAGAGGATAATGATGAAAAAAGTGATGGTGCATTTGACGTTTCCAGAGGAACTGGTTAAGGAACCCCTGATTTATCAAGCTGCACTTATGTATCAGGTAGTTCCCAATATTCGGCGAGCGCGCGTGAGTGAAACTGCAGGAGAGGTGGTTCTGGAGCTTTCAGGTGAAAAGGATAACATTGATAAAGCAATTCAGTACTGGACAGAAAAAGGTGTAGCTGTTGAAAACGTTCCAGGAGATGTGATGGAAGGATAGCTGATGAGGGGCAAAGTCTTTCTGGTTGGTGCAGGACCTGGAGCTCCAGGTCTTATCACTGTAAGAGCACTGGAAGTTTTAAAAGAAGCTGATGTTGTTTTTTATGACAGGCTGGTTCATCCATATATTCTTGAGTATGCAGAAAAAGCCAGTCTTATTTATTGTGGGAAAGAACCTGGCAGGCACGTCTGGAATCAGGAGAGGATTAATGAGGGGCTAATTTCTGAAGCTTTGAAAGGTAAGACTGTTGTACGTCTTAAAGGCGGAGATCCGTTTATTTTCGGAAGAGGTGGCGAAGAGGCGTTTGCTCTTCAGAAAAAGGGGATACCATTTGAAGTAATTCCTGGCGTGACATCGGCGATTGGGATACCAGGTATGTCAGGTATTCCGCTTACCCATCGCGGCATTTCTTCTACACTCGCAATTGTTACTGGAAGGCAGGATCCCACCTGTCCTTCAATGCCTGTTGACTGGGATGCTGTTTCAAGAATTGAGAGCATTGTGGTTCTAATGGGGGTAAAAGAGCTTCCCAAGATAGTCGATAGACTAACACGGATAAAGCCTTTAGGGACACCAGTAGCCGTTATTTCTCATGGTACTCTTCATAATCAAAAAATTATTAGAGGTTCTCTCGCAGATATTGTTGAAAAGTGCAAAAGGTCGAAAGTAAAACCGCCGGCAGTGATTGTAATTGGCAAGGTTGTAAAATTCATCGAGAAATTCAGTATGCTTCAGACTTTTCCGCTTTTAGGAGTAAAGGTAGAGTTAGTTGGTTCTTCTGAGGATATTCGTCCCTGGTTGGAATATTTTTACAATTCCGGTGCTTTAGTGAGAAAAATAGCTTATCAAAAGACCTTTTCACCCGAGTTTTTAAGGATTCTTGAAAATGTACAGGACAGCAGGCTGCTTGTCTTTTATGATGTGGAAGCCGTTGAAGGTTTTTTTTCTGGCTTGCATGAAAAAGAAATTGATATTAGAGAGCTGAGAAAAGCTAAGTTTGGAGTTGCGAGCGAGCAGCTTGCATCGGAGCTTAAAAAACATGGTATTTTTTCAGGTATAGAAGTTATTGGGGAAAGGATTCCTGAGAATTCTCTGATTTTTGTTTCTTCTCCTGTAAAAGAAATTGATAGAGCTGTTTGTATGTTTGATACTCAGATTCTTATGAAATGTTCAAAGATAGATTCCGACGCTTCTCACACGAACTATACGGTTCTCCTTTCTCCATCAGGAATACGGTTTATTAAGAAGTCATCATATCCAGGGTTCCTTGCAGTTTCTATGTGCCGTCCCTTGCTTGAATTGCAGGGGATACATGCTTCCCATTATTTTGAATCTTTTCGTGAGATAACTAATTTTATCAGGCATTTTTTAAATGTCGAAACCAAGAAAAAAGTGTTTAAAGCTTGAAAAGGATAAAGACGAAAAAATAGGTGCGTTTGAGTTGTTCATTTCTTAAAAGTGAGTAAATAAGATGATTATTGAATTTTATAAATATATTTTGTCGAATCTATTGCTTTTTTTTCTTATTATAAGATTTTTTTTGGGATAGGTGGTTGGTTTAGAAATGGGGGCGATAAAGGTGGAGTCAAAATTTGTGATCATAGCCTGTGTGCTTCTTTTGCTTTTTTTAATACAGCCATAGCAAGTGCAGAAGTAAGCCCAGACTACATACCATTTGAATGCTCTCTAACCCCAGATAGCTCATCTGCTAAATTTGGGACGATTATTACCAAGTATGCAAGCTGGGGCGGTGGTACTGGAACATACATTATTTATATGTACGCTTGTGACACTCATTCGAGCTGTAAGGTCTATTTAAAAATTGCGACGAATACTTATCTAAGGAGCTGGTCGGATACAGGTATTACTTACAAGAGCAAAACATTCCACCTTGTCAATTTTGGTTCAGACTTTGGGATCTGGCATAGACAAAAACTTAATGGAGCCTCTGGCAACTGGCATACTGATTACGCCAGTTCAATGTGGTATTGAAAAGTAACTTGACCACCTGTCCCAGATTTTCTTAAATGGAGCTGACATGAGCAAGATCGAGAAGGCTGTGATACTAAAAAATATTTCAAAGACTTTCGAAAATGGGGAACAAAAAATTTGCGTTTTCAGAAATTTAAGTTTGGAAGTTGGAGAAAAGGAACTCCTGCTTGTTACAGGTCCTTCTGGTTCAGGCAAAACAACACT
>CALIRS010000157.1 GCA_938042205.1 uncultured bacterium
GAGCAAGATCCTTTGGTGCCGAACAATTCCACTTCATAGCTCCCAACGGTACCGTTTTGTTGGCGTGAGAAATGGTAACCTTTGGCACCATTTTCCCATTCATACACACATGCAAAGTGATCGTAGATGTTACCATACTTATCAGGGTCATCATAGACTTGCCGCCCACCGGACCCCTCAGCATGCAATGGTAATTGATCGCCCATTGCCCATTGCATCATGTCTATACAGTGAACGGCTTGTTCAACAATCGAATCTCCTGACAGCCACAAATGAGCATTCCAATTACGGAGTTGAGCCTCCAGGTCTCCCCAACCCTCTTCCCGTTTTTTCTTCCATACTTCGCCTCCATTGTAGGTCGAATACATGGCATGAACATCTCCCAGTGCACCATCTAGAACTCTACCAAAAACTTCTTGTTTGGGATAGTGGTGTCTCCAGCAAAATCCGGACATGAAGCCCAAGTTTTTTTCTTTTGCTTTCTTGGCAAGTTCAATGACCTTGCGGACACCCGGTGCGTCAACTGCTACTGGTTTTTCAAAAAAGCAATGAACTCCTTTTTCAATGGCATATTCTAAATGCTGAGGTCGAAAATTTGGCGGGGACGTAAGAATTACAACATCAACACCTGAATCAATGACTTTTTTGTAGGCATCAATTCCTGAGAAAGTTGTTTCAGGAGTAACCTGATATTTTTCACGTCCACGTGCTTTTAGAATTCGACTGCGTAATTTAATACGATCCTCAAACATATCTCCAATTGCAGTAAGGGCCACATTATCATCCGCAGCCATTGCTTGTGCGGCAGCTCCGCTTCCACGACCACCAATACCAACAAGCCCTACTTTAATTGTTTTCGAGCTATTTTGAGCATTAGCTATATGTGGGGATGCCAAAAGAGCACCAGCAGATGCTGCTGAACCAGCTTTAACAAATTGTCTTCGAGAAAAAATATTCGATTCCATGTACTTTAATTTGAAGATATTCTTACAAAAATGGAAGCGATTAATCCTAAATATTTCAAATTTAAATCTTTAAGATAATGCATAGAAGACTTCACCAGTTTTTATCAGATCAACCATTGCTTGACAGAAAACCTCAGACAACAAATTCTTTAATCATGAAATATTTATCTCCCTTCCTTATTTTTTTAACGCTGTTTTTATATCTTAGTGCAGAAAAGAAAGTTGTGTTTATTGCTGGTAAAAAAAGCCACGGCTACTTTTCTCACGAACATATTGCCGGAAGTAAATTACTCTCAAAATATATCAATAACGCAAATGTGGGAATCAAGTCCATCGTGGTTACGGACGATGGTTACCCCAAAGACCCAAGTATACTAAATGATGCAGCATCAATTGTCGTTTATTGTGATGGAGGCGGAAGACATTTGCTGAATCCTCATTTAAAAGAGTTTGACCAGCTTATGAAAAAAGGAATTGGCTTGGCATGTATTCATTATGGAGTCGAGGTGCCGAAAGGTGCGCCAGGCGACTACTTTTTAAAATGGGTCGGAGGATATTTTGAGACCAACTGGTCAGTTAATCCACACTGGGTTGCAAATTTTACTATGATGCCGAACCATCCAGTTGCCTCCGGAGTGGGCCTCTTTTCGATTCATGATGAATGGTATTATCATATGCGATTCCGTGAGGCGATGAAAGGTGTGACACCTATCTTATCATCTTTACCATCAGAAGAAACACTTAAAAGAAAAGACGGTCCCCACAGTAATAATCCTCATGTTCGCGAAGCAGTTATCAAAAGAAAAGAAGCTCAACATGTCGCATGGGTTTACCAGCGGGCAAGTGATTATAATCACGGTCGTGGTTTTGGGTTCACCGGAGGTCATAATCATGTTAATTGGGGTTCAGATAATTTTCGTAAACTCGTACTGAATGGAATTGCATGGACAGCGAAAGTGGAGATTCCTTCAAGTGGATTGGATGCCGGAAAAGTTCAGACTGAAGACTTACTCGCCAATCAGGATTATCCGCCAAATGATCGTTGGACCGAAGAAAAAATAAAAGCTGCTTTATCTCATTTTAAATAGTTTTGATTTAGCATTACAGATGCAACTTTTGCATTGAATCATAAGGTTTAAGCTCCTTAAGTATAAAACTGTTTATCACCCCTAAGCCCCCTACACCCTTTTAAATGAATAACAAAATTTTGTGCGTAGATGATGAAGAATCTATTTTAAGAGGATTTCAGCTTAATCTAAGAAAAGATTTCGAACTTCACTTAGCTTCCGACGGGGTAGAGGGATTGGAAGTTTTTGAAAAAGAGGGTGGGTTTGCCTTGGTACTCTCCGATATGAGAATGCCTCGCATGAATGGAGCAGAGATGCTCTCTGAAATAAAAAAGAGAGATCACGAGGTTTCCACTATTTTACTCACCGGTCATACTGATTTTGATTCAGCTATGGCAGCGGTGAATGATGGAAATGTTTTTCGCATGCTTTCAAAACCTTGTCCGCCTGAGAGACTGATAAAAGTTCTTAATGATGGACTTGAACAGCACGATTTAGTTAAGAGTAAGAGAATCCTTCTAGATCAAACCTTACGAGGTGCCGTTGATGCTCTCGCAGAATCATTGTGCACGGCTAAACCATTATTTTTTGGTAGAGTTCAAAGAGTGCGCAGAATGGCAAACGAATTGGCAGACAAACTTGCTATCCCGAACTCATGGAGAGTGGATGTTGCATCGGTCTTTTCACAGCTAGCTTATCTGGCTCTTCCTGAAAATATAACTGAAGATGTCTATTACCGGCGGGACCTTAGCAAGGAAGTCAAAGCTCTATTGGCAAAGTTTCCAGAGGATACAAGAAATATTTTAAATAAAATCCCGGGGCTAGAAGAGGTTGGAGAAATTCTAAAAAGCGTAGATATCCAATACCGTTTTGAGCAGGAGAAAGATGATGGTGTTCGAATTGCTGCCTCAATTTTAAAGGTGGCACTTGATTTCGACTATTATGAAGAGCAAGGATACAATCGAACTCTTATCGTTAAGACTCTAAAGGAAAGAGATAAGGACTATGACCCTAAAGTTACTGAGTCGCTATCAGACCTTATAGTGATTGCAGCAGAAACTTCTACTCTAAATGAAATAGTAATTGATGAGATAGATTTGGGTATGAGGTTAACACAGGAATTAAGATTGGATGATGGTTTCCTTATTGCAGCAGCAGGAACAGATGTTGACGGACAGTTGTTAAAGGTTATCCGGAACTATAATTCGTGTTACGCGGAAAGTCCTTTTCCGAAGAAAGTACAGGTTCTTGTTCCGGCTAATCTCGTTAAATAAATCGGCTAGTATGTTTGAGTTAAAGTGAGTGTTCGAAGCTACATCGTTTTACTCACAAGTGGGAGTCTTCTTGGAGCACTTTTTATTGCTCTCTTTGGCTGGTTCACATTCCAAGGTTTAAAAAATGCCACAGATGAGCTTGAACAGGAAGCGGCAAAATCAGGGTCATCCTCAAGCGAGCATGAAGATGTAAAGGCTTTTTTGGATACTTCAAGAAGTGTTTTTGTAACTATGGAAATTTATCCTGAGAAT
>CALIRS010000158.1 GCA_938042205.1 uncultured bacterium
TTAATCATCGAAGAACCGTAATTGTTTTGGCGACAGAATTCGTGGCCTCATTTTATTCGCATAGACCTGAGGTGGTAGTTGCTGCTTTTGAGGAGGCTGGATTTTTCTCAGTCGAAGACACAACTCTCGCTGAAGAATACATTGCCAGAGAATTTATTGAGCTCATCCGTAAGAACTCTGAAAAACCGTATATCCGATCAACATGTCCAGTAGTGGTGGAATATATTGAGAAATATCATCCGGAGCTTTTAGATCGCATGGCTCCGATAGTATCTCCGATGATTGCCTCCGGTCGCATCTATAAAGAGCTTTATGGTTACGACACTGCTGTTGTCTTTGTCTCGCCGTGCATTTCATACAAATCTGAACATAAAAGGGATGAAGGTCGAGAAGCTGTGGATGCTGTTCTTACCTTTAAGGAGGCAAAAAAGCTTCTTAAAGAGATGGAAATAGATCTTGAGCGCACCCCACCTTCAGCCACAGAGGAAATGAAACCAGCGCTTGTCAGGGTTTATTCTGTGCGTGGGGGCTTCCCGCGCCAGGTGCTTTCTGAATACACTCATGTTGATAAAGAGATTAAGGTAGTCCGAGGCTTTGATGAGCTCGAGGAATTGGCAGCAGGAATGGAGAAAGGAATTATTAAGCCAAAGATAGTTGATACACTGTTTTGTTCGAGCTGTATCGAAAGTCCTGAAATGGACACGCAGCTTTCGCTTTTTGCACGTAAAAGAGTGGTGGAGGAATATTACAATGAGAGGAGCAAAAACAAACGGCGGGTGCTTTTTGACCAGATTTTCCCAAGGATTCCATATGTTGATATTAGAAGGTCATACAGAAAGTTCGTCGCCGGTTGGAAAGCTCCAACTTCGGATGAGATAAAAAGGATACTTGAGGAAGGGGAACGAACTACTCCTGAAGCGATCCTGGATTGTGGAGCCTGTGGGTATGAAACATGTTTTGAACATGCAGTAGCCATCTTCCACGGATATTCCAACTGGTCGAGATGCGTACCTTTTCAAAGAACTGTGTTTTCGAGGATTGTAAATCAGCTCAGGGAAGCGTCGTCTATAGATGGTTTAACGGGATTATTAAATCACAAAACATTCTTAGATAGGCTTGACCAGGAGTTTAAGAGGGCTTCGCGTTATCACTCACCATTATCCATTCTTATGATTGACCTCGATGGATTCAAGGAAATAAATGACACATACGGACATATTAGAGGGGATGAGGTATTGAAGGAAGTCGGAGTGATTCTAAAAGCAAGTGTTCGAGCTTCTGATATCGTAGCTCGCTATGGTGGGGATGAATTTTCGATAATATTGCCTGAAACTACAAAGCAGGAAGCTTATGCAGTCGCAGAAAAGCTTCGCCGGGCAGTTCACAGCAAGATTTTTGATTTCAACGGTAAGGAAATCAGGCTTTCTATAAGCGTAGGAATTTCAAATTATAGCGAAATTCATCATAATTATTTCGATATGATTGAAGAAGCAGATAGAGCAATGTATACAGCCAAAGAAAAGGGAAGAAATAAAATAGAATTTGGAAAAGAAAAAGTTGTTACTAAAGAATCTGAAATTAAGGCCCCCGATGAAGTAGAATTAATCGAGGATATTTTCCAAGAATATAAAGAGGAAGGAAATTAAAGGCAATTCTTAGAGAAGCCATTCTCTGGAGATATGAAAAAGGCAAGATTCGCTGTTATGTTTGCCCCAAGAGGTGTCTTATAGCCGAAGGTCGATCTGGTTTCTGTGGAGTAAGACAAAATGTTGCTGGTAAACTTTATGCAATAACCTATGGAAAAGCGTCTTCTGTAGCGGTAGACCCTATTGAGAAGAAACCGATGTTTCATTTTTATCCGGGAACTCTTTCATATTCGCTTGGAAGTATAGGGTGCGACTTTAGATGTAAACATTGCCAGAACTGGCAAATTGCTCATGCGATTGCAGCTGACTATTTTTTGGAAATGATTAAAGTTCCACCTGAAGAGACAGTTGAGAACGCCATAAAAAATGGTTGTGTTTCGATAACTTTAACCTATAACGAACCGACCATCTGGATTGAATATGCGCTTGATCTTTTCCCTTTAGCGAAGGAGAAAGGTCTTTATACGGGCTTTGTAACGAACGGTTATATCACAAGACAAGCACTTGATATGCTCTCGCCTTATATGGACGCATATCGAGTTGATGTAAAAGCTTTCAGGAAAGAATCCTATAAAAGAATTACCGGAATCTATGACTTCTCACCTATTCTCGATGCTACTACCTGGGCATTCCATGACTACAAAATGCATGTCGAAATCGTGACGCTGGTTATTCCAGGCGTAAATGATGCAGACAGGGAACTACGTTCTATTGCAGCGTGGATAAAAGACTCACTTTCACCTAAAACTCCCTGGCATGTGACCCGATTCTATCCTTACCTTCACTTCAAAGATATTCCGCCAACTCCAGTTGAAACTCTTGAAAAAGCACGCGAGATCGGTTTTGAAGAAGGCCTTGAATTTGTGTACATTGGCAATGTTGTTGGTCATGACGGTGAAAATACCTATTGTCCAAAGTGTAAGAAGTTGGTTATTGGAAGATACGGATATCAAATAACAGCGATGCATCAGACTAACGGGAAATGTGATTATTGCGGTGAGAATTTAAATATCAGGAGTTAAAAAGATTGAGAAAGAAACAAAAAGTTATAGACGTAAATTCTGCTGGAGGAGTTATATACAGGTTAAAAAACAATGTCCCAGAGTTTTGCGTCATTGTTCATTCTCAAGGGAAGATAAAGTCTTTACCGAAGGGTGAAATCGGTGAGAATGAAACACCAGAAGAGGCAGCAGTGAGAGAAGTTTATGAGGAGACAGGGCTAACAGGTAAAATCGTTGAAAAAATTGGTACCATTGATTACTGGTTTTATTCAAAAGAAAGCAATGCTAAAGTTCACAAGTATGTTCATTATTTTTTGATGGAATACCTTGAAGGTGATATCAGGGATCATGATTGGGAAGTAGAAGATGTGATCTGGGTTCCAGTTGATCGAGCAGAAGAGGTATTAACCTTTAAAAATGAAAGAGAAATTGTTTCTTTCGCTTCAGAAAAAATTAGACTTAGAGCTTTCGGATGAATGGCTGCAAGTCTTCGTAGAAATAGCTGAAGAAAATTACAGGAATATTCTGGTTGCAGGACCTCCTGATAGTGGAAAGTCAACATTCAGCCATCTCCTTGCAGAATATCTATCAGAAAAAGCCTTTATACTGGAAGCGGATCCAGGGCAGCCAACATGTGGCATTCCGGGCACTCTTTCTTTATGGGAAGAGGAAGGAGGCACTGTTCATTACTTTTTTGTCGGGGACATTACACCGGCAAGAAATGTGATCGATATGTTATTGGGGACGCTGGTTCTTTCCCGCAAAACAGGTTGCAAAGATGCACGCTATTTGATAATCGATACCAGTGGACTGATTTCATATCCACTCGGTTTCAAGCTAAAACTTGCTAAAGCAAAACTTAATGAAGTGGATGCGGTTATTGGTCTTTATCGAGATGAAACCTCTAAGAAGTTAATCTCTGAACTGCTTAGATATGTTGGTTTTGCGGTTAAAAAAACGTTTCTTCTGGCTGCTTCTCCCAGGGCCAGGACTTTTACCAGAGAAGAAAGAGCAAAGAGAAGGGAGATGCTTTTCAAATCTTATTTCAGTGATTGTCGTCATTTTGAGTTTGAAGTAGACCGTAAGAAGCTTGACTTTTCTCCTCTTGGATTTAAACCTGAGATTCTGGAAATTAATAATTTGCTATTTTCTTTTGAGGGGAAAGATTTGATTTCAGAAGGTGTGGGAATTGTCACTGCAGTAGAACAGATATCAAATAACAGAATTAGAGTAAGATGTGTTGCCAGAGAGAAGCATAGTTTCTTTCGCTTAAAATTCGGCTGTCTTAAACTTAATGAAAGCGCAGAAATGATAGGATATCTAAGGGAGAATAACCGATAATGGATTCTGTATCTTTCTTATCAGTACTTCTCACAGGCGTCTTATCAGGTTTTTTGTCAGGTTTTTTAGGGATCGGAGGTGCACTGGTAACTACTCCGTTCATCAGGTCTATTTTAAGAATGCCTGAGTTAATTGCTCTGGGGACACCGGTGCCGGTAATGATTCCAGCTGGAATTTCAGGTGCTTATAGATATTACCGCTCTGGATATGTTGATTCGAGAACTTTCATAAGGGCTGCACCAGCGTCTTTTATAGCAGTTATGATAGGAGGAATTCTTACTAAGTATATTGATGGTGCATACTTAATGATACTTACCGCACTTTTGTTGATTTTTATAAGCGTGAATATGTTGAGAAATAAGAAAAAAGGATTAAATTGGATAAAATTGGTTAGGAAGGAAAAACTTTCTATTCTTGTAGGACTTGTGGCAGGGTTTCTGGCTGGTCTTTTGGGCATAGGTGGAGGCTTTTTGCTTGTTCCGGCGTTCCTTTATCTTTTTGAAGATTCAACTAAAGTTGCTTTTGGCACCTCTCTTTCGGTAATCGTAGTCACAGCTATTCCGGGTACCTTCGTTCATTCTTTTTTAGGGCATGTTGACTGGAAGCTGGCAGGTATTTTATCAATTGTTGTGATTCCCTTTTCATATATTGGTGCACAGACTTCAATTTATACCAGAGAAAGTATTGTTAAAAAAATTTTTTCTGTTTTCCTGATTGTTTTCGGAGCTTACTTTCTGGTTTGTGAAGTGATGGGGCTGTGAAAAAACGCCCTCCCGCGTACGCGGGAGGGCGTTTTTCTTTACAACTTACCCTTCAATATCTCATCAACAATCTGAGGTTCCGCAAGCGAGGTGGTATCCCCAAGATCTTCAACCTCACCGCGAGCAATTTTTCTTAAAATTCTTCTCATAATTTTTCCGCTCCGGGTTTTCGGGAGTCCTGTAACAAACTGAATCTTATCCGGTTTGGCAATAGGTCCAATAACTGATCGTACATGTTGCTCAAGAACCTTTCTTAGCTCATCGCCAGGTTCGTAACCATTTGCAAGAACAACATAGGAATATATTCCTTCACCTTTTATTTCATGCGGATACCCAACAACTGCCGCCTCAACAACTGCCTCATGAGAAACAAGGGCACTTTCAACTTCAGCAGTCCCCAGTCGGTGTCCAGAAACATTTATCACATCATCGACTCTTCCCATAAGCCAGTAAAAACCATCCTCATCTATGCGGCAACCGTCGTCGGTGAAATATTTTCCAGGAAAGCGAGAGAAATAAATTTCTTTTATCTTCTTGTTTTCAGGATCACCCCAGGTACCTCGAAAAATTCCGGGCCAGGGCTTTTCAATACAAAGATACCCACCCTCGTTAATATCAGCTTCAGTACCATCTTCACGAAGTACTTTTGGTACTATGCCAAAGAATGGAAGAGATGCTGAACCTGGTTTTTGTGGAACAGCACCAGGAAGTGGTGTGATTAGAATGCCTCCAGTTTCAGTTTGCCACCAGGTATCAACCACAGGACATCTCTCTTTGCCAACATGTTTGTAATACCACATCCAGGCTTCTGGATTGATTGGTTCTCCTACAGAACCAAGTATTCTAAGGCTCTTCATTTCGTATTTTTCAACCCACTGAGAACCTTCTTTCATCAGAGTCCTGATAGCAGTGGGAGCGGTATAAAATTGATTTACACCATGTTTTTCAATAATCTGCCAGTACCTATCCGGTTTCGGGTAAGTAGGAACGCCTTCAAACATCAAACTGGTAGCGCCATACCCCAGGGGTCCATACACAATATAGGAATGCCCGGTCACCCACCCGATGTCTGCGGTGCAAAAGAAAACATCCTCTTCGTGGTAGTCAAAAATAATTTTGAAAGTATAAATTGAAAAAGTGAGATAGCCCCCTGTAGTATGGATTACTCCTTTTGGTTTTCCGGTTGAACCAGACGTATAGAGTATATAAAGAGGATCTTCAGCGTCCATTGCTTCAGGTTCAACATATTTATCCATGCCTTCTTGATTTACTTCTTCATGCCACCAAAAGTCTCTTCCTGGCTCCATGTTTACATTTCCTGTGGATCGTTGAACAACAATTACTGATTCTACTGAGGGGCTATTGAGCAAAGCTTCGTCGGCATTTCTTTTTAGAGGCACGAATTTGCCGCCTCTTATTCCCTGGTCTGCAGTTATGAGAAGTTTTGCCTGGCAATCATTAATTCTATCTTGCAGGGATTGTGCAGAAAAACCTCCAAATACCACTGAGTGAATGGCTCCAATTCTGGCACAGGCAAGCATGGCTATCGGTAGCTCCGGTATCATTGGGAGGTAAATTGCAACCCGATCACCCTTGTTGACACCATGTTTTTTAAGAACGTTTGCAAAACGATTTACTTCGTAAAATAATTTTCGATAAGTATATGTCCTGACATCACCATCATCGCCTTCCCAGATGATGGCTGTTTTATTGTGTTTCCATGTCTTCAGGTGACGATCTACACAGTTATAACAAGCATTCAACTTTCCATTAAGAAACCATTTAATGTAGATTTTGTCATGGAAA
>CALIRS010000159.1 GCA_938042205.1 uncultured bacterium
AGCATGGCATGTTTTACACTCGTTTCCGGTAGTATCATAGAGCCCATTCTGAGAATGGATATTACCCTCGTAAAGTTGAGCAGCCTGAGTAGTAAATCCAGCATATGAACCTTCTGTCTTTCTTATAAGCCAGGGAATTGAGGGAGAAGTAGTGTCAAAATAGTCGTTGTAACTCCAGAAGCTGGCACCTCTTGGAATACTTGCACCCCATTGAGCACTGGAAGGAATATTAGGATTATACTCAGGCCCCGGGGGCAGGTTTGGTGATTCCCAGAAAGTAAATGGTTGGCTGTCACCAGAACCTGTGCCGCCTACAGGGTCTGCAGCATAAGCTACTGAAACAACCCCCAAACTCACCAGCATAACCATAGCCAGCAATATAGCCGTTTTTCTCACATCTTACACCTCCTTCAGTCATCGGATAGGACGTAAGAAACCTATTTAGATTTTTATTATTTACACCTTCGCACTCTCACCCCCCTCCCTAACCTGAAAATGACACGCCTCATTCACGAGGCATGCCAAAAGCTGGTTATGCTGTTTTTTATATATTTTATCCTTCTCGCCCCTCCGAAATAAGCTTAAACTCGTTGTAACAATTTGCTTTTGAACTCGTTCATTCAACTTTTTCTTTTCCTTGCCTTCATTATAGAGTTTTTTCTTTCACATAATTAAAAGTACAAAATGCCAAACACCAAGAACAAAGTGTAATTAGGCAGGTACAAGCTGTCAAGTATTTTTAGAAAGAAAGTGAAAATTTTTTCTTGCCTCTTAAAATATCAAAGCTACCTTTTCATTCTACCTATATTGAGCATCTTTTTTAAAGTAGAAATTTGCTTGCGACTCACAGGGATCCTTATTTCCTTTCCATAACCTAATTCGATTATCAGATACATCTTGTTTGCCTCAGGAAGAAGAGCCTTTTTAATTTTTGATATATTAACCAGATAACTTTTATGGACTCTATAAAACTGCTTTCCAAGCATTTCCTGGAGACTACCAATGTTATAACGAGAGCGATATTCATCCTTCTTAAAGTAAACGATACTTTCCTTTCTTACAGCTTTCACAGCTGAAATCTCTTCCTTCTCAATGAACACCAGGTTGTCTCCAAGCACAATAGGAATCTTGGAAATACTTCCTGGAGAAAAATGTGGAGTTGAACTTTTCTCAATCGTTCTTTTAACTCTTATCAGTAGTTCTTTCAAGCCGAAAGGTTTAACAACATAGTCATCAGCACCATGTTCTAACCCGTAGACCCGGGAAATCTCACGCCCCTTGGCAGTCAAAACAATCACAGGAATATGTGATGTTTGAGGATTTGTTTTTATGAAATCAAGCAGTTCCCATCCGCAAACTTCAGGCATCATAATGTCTAAAATCACGATGTCCGGCTTAGATTTCACTACCTTGTGTAAAGCTTCCTCGCCGTTGTAAGCACTAATTGTCCGGAAGCCTTCCTTTTCAAAGAACTCTTCAAGTAATTTCACAATTTCTTTTTCATCGTCTACAATCATAACTCTTTTACTCAACTTGTTTCACCTCTCGCAAAAAAAATTGTATCATTTATTTCTATGACATCTGCGAAAATTAAATTTTTATCAAAATTTGTAATAGGTCTTGTAGGAATATTTATAGTCGTGGTAATTTCAGTTTTCACATGGAACACTCTTTTGAGAAACGCGGGCAAGAAAAAGACTGATAAACTGAACCCTAAGTCAGGTATTAGAGTAGTTTCAAAAATAAATAAGAAAAGTAACGAGATAGTAGCTACTGTATCGGCTATGGTTTCGCCTGGTGAAACCGCCTCAAAGTATGCAGATTTACTTTCATATCTTTCCAGGAAAATCAACAAGCCCATATTGGTTTTACAGGGGAAAGATTACCAGAGTACAAATAAGCTTCTCAATGAAGGAAGAGTTGACCTGGCAATTCTATGTACAGGAAACTACTTTTTTGTCAAAGATAGCGTGGAAATTCTGGTGTCTCCTGTTTTTCGAGGGAAACCTTATTACTATTCGTACATAATCGTAAATAAAAAGAAGGAATATAGAAATCTTGAAGACTTAAAGGGGAAAACTTTCGCTTTTACAGACCCTTTCTCTCTTTCAGGACACATATATCCAGGCTCAATACTTAAATTAAAGGGATATAATGAAGAAACCTTCTTTAGGAAGATAATTTTTACTTACAATCATGACAATTCTATCAGATTAGTTAATGAGGGGTTAGTTGATGGCGCAGCGGTAGATAGTCTGATTTATGAATATCTATTTAAAGAAAATCCTGATGCCGTGGAGAACATCAAGGTGATTCATACTTCACCCCCTTTGCCATCACCTCCAGTTGTGATTTCAAAAAAGATGGACCATAAAACTAAGGAAAAACTACTTTCTACGTTTCTCTTGATGGATAAAGATAAAGAAGGCTCTCAAATCCTTAGAGCCTTAGCAATTGACTCTTTTGTAGAAAGCAACAATAGTTTTTACGAAGAACACCTTCGCGATTATCACTTTTACATTAAGGAACTCCCAAAGCGCGTGAGACTTAATGAAAAAAATTAGACTTAATCTGACAAGAAAATTCTGTATTATTTTTCTCATTTTGCAATTGTTTATGGCAACTACAGGAGGATTCTTTATCAGTTTTTTAACTGCGCGCAGCCTTATTGAAAACAAAGAACGAGAAATTTTAACCTTAGCTCGATTAATTGCTTCTTCGACAGCCCCTCTCATATTTGCTAATGATCTAAAAAGTATTGAAGAAACAGCCAGGGAGTTTATCAATGCAGACGATAGTAAAGAAGTAGTAAGAATAGAAATTAAAGATATAGAAGGCAACCCGCTTTTCGAGTCGAAAAGAAAGGGAGTTTTTAAAGATTTAAAAACTGTAGAATACCCAATTAGACTAAAATCAATTGCTTTAGGCCAGGCAAGACTAACATATTCTTCAAGCCAGATAAACAAGAATGTTTTTTATATTACTATTATTCTTGTACTTATTTTTATCACTGCATCAAGTTTAGCGTCCCTCAGCCTTTTTAAATTCACTCATTTGTCTGTTGTCCGCCCTTTGAGGAGCTTAGCTAAAGAGGTGATGAATATTTCTAAAGGAAAACCTATCCTCACCAGTTACAGCGAAGATGATGAAATTGGTAAGATTGTAAGTTCTCTTAACCAGGCCGCAAAAATAATATCTGAAAGAGAAAGAGAAATAATTAGTAGCTATAAACAGCTTAAAAAAAGGTGCGAGGAGATAAATCAAATTAAAACTAAGTTAGCTGAAGTCGACAGGATAAAATCTCGATTCATCATGGTTGTATCCCACGAATTAAGAACGCCTCTGACAATTATCAAAGGAAACCTGGAGCTTTTTGAAGACGAAGCACAAAAAATGCCATCCCCTAAATTCAAGAAAAGATTGAAATCCATTTCCAGGCAAATAGATTATTTAATTTCATTTGTAAGCGAACTTACCGATATTTCGCTACTTGAAAAAGACGCCTTCAAAGAATATTTCCACAAAGAAAAAGTTAACCTCCGGGATGTTCTCGAAGAGGCGTTAGATGAATTTGGCTACAATTTTGTATCTAAGAATATCTCTGTCAAAAAAGATGTCGAGAAAGGCATTCCTAAAATTCTCGCTGATCCTTTGAGAATTCGACAGGTCTTTAATAATCTAATTTCAAATGCCATAAAATATACCCCCGATAACGGTGAAATTGATGTCTCATTAAAGAAGGAAGATAAATCTCTACTC
>CALIRS010000160.1 GCA_938042205.1 uncultured bacterium
TTCACCCGGAAAAAACTTGCCAAGTCCCTTACCACGAAATTCATCTTTTATTGAAAAACCATATATTAAAGCTTTATCCCCTTCCCAGCTTCTCATCAGCTCGCAGACTCCAGCAAGAACTTCACCTACAAATAACACATAGACTGCTCCAAAAAGAATGAACCCGGGCAACGAATAATTATCTACACCAGAGGGACCAAAAGTTTCTTTTTCAATTTCGACGATTTTTTTTAGCAACTTTTTATTTTTAAGGCTTTTTACTCTTTCAATACGGATAGCATTCATTTCTTAAGTTTGAATGGGTAAGGAAATAACTCTGTAAACTCAAATACTCGTTGCTCCTTTTCACTGGCAAGAACCACGGTCTCGTTCCCCTTAAAAAATTCTGATAGCGCCTGCAGACAGGCTCCACATGGAAAAGGTATTTCTTCGGGTGAATATACTGCCATTGCTAAAAAGCCTCTTTCTCCGCTTAAGACAGCTGAAAAAAGTGCCACTCTTTCAGCACAAATTGAAAGCCCAAAAGAAGAATTCTCAATGTTTGCCCCTTTAAAAATCCCTTTTTCAGTTTTAAGGACACATCCCACTCTATGGTTGGAATAAGGAGCATAAGCAAGGGAAGAGGCTTCTTTTGCTTTCTTCTTTAGAGATAGAACATCCGGGAGGTTAATTGAGCTACCTCCTAACTTTGATATTTCATTTTTGAAGTGATATCGCTTTGTTCTGTTGCAGGTAGCTTAGTCACATGGACTTTGGAAACTCGTCTATTTTCTACTTTTGTCACTTTAAATTCGTGTCCTTCGTAAACTACCTTCTCACTTTCCTCGGGAACATGCCCTAATAAAGAAGTAATAAAACCACCTATAGTTTCTGCTTCTTCCTCTTTAATTTCAATACCAAGAAGCTCTTCAACAGCATCTATATCCACTCTACCATCGAATTTCCATTCCTCTTCAGAAATCCGCTCAATTCGCTTTTCCTCTTCGAAGTCATATTCATCAAAAATTTCTCCGACAATCTCTTCAATCAAGTCCTCAAGGGTTACCAGCCCTGCTGTCCCGCCATATTCATCTACTACAATCGCCATGTGAATCTTTCGCATTTGAAACTCTCTTAATAGCTCGTCAACTCTTTTTGTTTCAGGCACGTAATAAGGTTCTCTTGCCAGATCTTTTACAAGAACCCCGAGCTTGCCGCGCCCTATAAAATCAAGCATATCTTTTACATAAAGAATCCCGATAACATTATCAAGACTTTCCTCATAAACAGGAATTCTTGAGAAACCAGCTTCCTGCGCAATTTCAAGAGATTCACCAATGGTCTGATTAGAGCTCACACAAACCATATCGGTTCTGGGAACCATTACTTCTTTAACAATGGTATCCCCTAATTCAAGTACTCCATGAATCATTTTCCGTTCTTCCTCTTCAAGAACTCCTTCTTCTTCTCCTATAGCCACCATTGCTTTTATTTCATCAGCTGTAAGGAACGGACCTTGCTTTATAATTTCCTGCCTCATTACTCTGAGTATTATGTTAGCGATAAAAATCAACGCTCTGCTTACAGGATAAAATATATAGGAAAGACCGGATAAGAACCAGGCTGAGATCAAAGCCACTTTCTCTGGATGGTTAATAGCGTAAGTTTTAGGTGTTATTTCTCCGAAAACAAGAATCAGGAAAGTCAAAATTCCTGTAGCAATCCCGACGCCTAAACTTCCGTAAATTCGTACTGCAATATTAGTGGCAACCGATGCTGCCAGGATATTAACCAGATTATTCCCGACAAGAATAGTGGAAATTAATCGCGGGGTATTCTCAAGAAGCTTCTCTAAAAGATCAGCTCCTTTTACTTTCTCCCCTTTTAGCTTTCTTATTCTTGCTTTACTCAGGGCGGTCAGAGCCGTTTCTGAACTGGAGAACAGGGCTGATAGGAGGATTAAAACTGCCAAAAGGACGTACCAGAAACTATCAGGAATGTCCAAACAAAATTCACCTCTTTAAGAACAAATCTATTTTAAAAGTAAAATAGCTGAAATAGCAAAATGGTAACAATAATACCCAATAAAGCCCCACTTACCACTTCAAACCAGGTATGAATCTCCTTTTCTACTCTTGCTTGAAAAACCAGAGATGCTAGCATAAATGCCAGCGTACCTACCAGAAAATTCTTTGAAATAATAGAAATGGCAGTAAACAAGGATCCACCCAGAGCTGCGTGTATACTTGGCCAGCCCCCACGAGCTGGAGTGCCTTCCCCAACAACCACTTTAAGTACCACGGTAATGCCAAAAACAATCAGTAGAGCAATGATACTTAAATATTCAGGGCTTTGAGCTATTATCCTCATAACTTTCACTGTGGCAGGATTTACTTTCTTAAAAAAAACTAAGATGCCCACGAAAAGCGCGTTCGCAGAAGCTACCAAAACTGCGGCGGCTGCAGTATCTTTAGCTACCTTAGCGAGACCCTTTTTGTTGTCACCGACAGCAATATCTACTGCTACCTCAATCGCTGTATTCAAAAGCTCAGCCGTAATCACCATTGCAATGGCAAACAAGACCGCCAGTACTTCAAAAAGCTGGAGTTTGAAGAAAAGTGTTCCCAGGATAACAACAGCAGCCGCTGCAAAATGAATACGCATATTCCTCTGAGTTTTAAGGCTGAAAGACAAACCTTCTATTGCCCAGTTGAAGCTTTGAGATAATGTTCTCTGATGAGTCAGGAAATATTCTCTTGCATCCAGAAGTCTCTTTCGAGCTCTTTTTGGCGTTCCCACATTAATTCAGCTTCCTTTTCTTCTCCCTCATGATTATATCCAAGAAGATGGAGAATACCGTGAAATGTCAACGTAACCAGCTCTCTTTCAAATGAAACACCACATTCACGAGCTTGCCTCTTTACGCAGGATGGTGAAAGAATAAGCTCTCCCACAAGCGGGTTTTCGTCTAACAGAAAGGAAAGAACATCCGTGGGCTCGTTAATACCTCGATACTCACGGTTCAATCTTCTCATTTCATTTTCAGACAAAAGTGCAATACTTATTTCTGCTTCTGGAACTTTTTCTTCCTCAATAATATAACGCGCTGCTTTGCAGAGGAGATCTTCATCTACCTCCGCATCTTCCTGCAAATTAGCAATTTCAACCTGTATCAGGTCATCTTCTACTTCATACATCCTAAGAATATCCTATCTCTTCTTTTTAGAATTTGCTACTTTTGAAGTGATAACACCGTTTGGATACTCAATCCTCACATGATAAAAACCCTTCAAAACCTGAATAAAAGCACGAGCGATCTCTTCTAGCTCATGAAATGTCAAATCACTTTCCTCAAGCTGACCGTCTTCAAACTTATCTTTTATAACCGTTCTTACCAGATGCTCAATACGATGTTCTGTTGGTTTAACCAATGACCTCGAAGCAGCTTCTACACTATCTGCAAGCATCACAATGGCTGATTCCTTTGACTTTGGCTTTTCTCCTGAATATCTGAAAGCGTCCTCAATTAAATGTTTTTCATTTTCGGATTTTTTAGCTTTTTCATAAAAATAACTTACCAGGGAAGTTCCGTGGTGCTCATTTATAATAGATATTAGTTCATCAGGTAAAGAATGTTTCTTGCCCAGTTCTACTCCGTCCTTAACATGAGAGGTAATTATAAGCCTTGAAAGAGAAGGGCTCGTTTTATCATGAGGGTTTTCTCCTCCGACCTGGTTTTCCATAAAAAATAATGGCCTTGAAAGTTTACCAATATCATGAAAATAACTTCCCACCCGGGCTAAAAGCGGATTAGCATCTATCATTTGAGCTGCAGCTTCGCTCAAATTAGCGGTCATTATCGAGTGGTTGTAGGTCCCGGGCGCGTTATTCATTAACTCCTTTAAAAGAGGGTGATTGGGATTAGAAAGTTCTAACAACCTGATCATAGTAGTTGTATTAAAAGCAAATTCAAGAAAAGGCAATAGACCGAGAGCAAAAACAGTTGATAAAAAACCGTTTGTAAGTGACTGAAGCGAAATATTCAATAATCCATTCCTGTCGTATCTGAAATAGATTCCAAGAATTAAACCTACAATTCCCATTGTCAGTGCAAGCACAATTCCTGAAGTCAGAAGCTGGCGATGGTGCTTTATTGATCTCGTAATAACAAGCGCCATAATACATCCCATAAGTAGCACACTTAAGAGTGGAAGTGTTGTTTCTGAATAAATCATGGTCTGTAAAATTACAGCGATCATAATTCCAATAGAAGAGATATAGCCCACCATCAGGTTGCTAATAATAATTGCCAGAGGTGCCGGTACAAGAAAATGATATTCAGTGTTTATAAAAATACGCGCTACCAGGTTAAACATCGTAAAAACTGTCAAAAGAAGAAAAAGCTTGCCGGGATACTCATAAACTTTTTTGTCAAAGAAATAGGAATACCCGGGTATGAAAGCGATTACAGCGCCCGTTAAGAGCATCAGTGAAATTAAGTGAACAGGGTCAGGATATTTTCCAAGCATTCCTAATGCTTTAAGTAGATGCCAGCTTTCCTTGTTTACCACTTCTCCTTGCCTGATAATAGTCTCTCCCTTTTGCCTGGTAATAATCACCGGCTCAACGCTCGCCTCCGCTTTCCTGCGTTGTCTTTCCGTCTCTTTCATATCTGGAAGATAATTGGGAAGTAGTAGATTAGAAGCAATTTTTTTGGCTACTGCCTTTTGATTTTCTGAAATCTCAAGAGTATCTAAAATGTTAGAAATTTTCGCTCGAGAGACATAAAGTTCCTCTGGCTTTACTCTCAGCATAAAAAGCATATTTAACGCACTTTCCGAAGCACCTATTATCTTCTTTAGTTCTTCCTTTGAAACCGATAAAAGTAATCTGGCATCTTCTCTATTGAAATCTGCGTATCCTTGCTTTTTGAGTTGAGTTAAAAGTTCGTCAGGTTTTAAAGATTTCTTTTGAGCTGTTAGAATCAAATTTTCAAATTCATGAAGCCTATTTTGAGCATAAAGTTCACTTCTTTCATCTACCTTATAAACCGTCTGTACACCTCTTCGGGCTTCTGCCTTTAACTTCTGTGTCATTTCTCTGTATTCGATACGGATGTTCCGTGGTGCTTGCACAGCTATAGGTGATGGTTTGCCAATT
>CALIRS010000161.1 GCA_938042205.1 uncultured bacterium
TATCTTTCCTGTAACTGAATAGTGTCTTCCAAGCATTAAGGCCGCCTCTTCCATCCTGCCTTTAGAGATAATATTTCTTATAGTTGAACTTTTAACTACTCTTCCGCCAGCATCAACCAGTGAAATTACTTCAATCAAAGAATCCTTAAAAATCTCTCTTAGGGTTTTTACACTTCCGGTGCGATTTTTTCCAAATGAAAAATCCGTTCCAAGAACAATGATCATGGGGTTGAGTCTCTTGAGCATTCTTGCAAAATCTTCCGCTTGAAGATTTGCCAGTTCTTTGCTGAACTTAAGCACTACCATAAAATCAATCCCAAGACCTTCCATAAGATTCTTACGCTCTTTATCAAGAGTGAGAACAGTTCCTGTCGCTTCTTTCAAAACCTCATCCGGGTAAGGAGAAAAGGTAATTACACCACTTTCAATGCCGTTTTTCTTCGCCAGTTCAACAATTCTTTTTATCAACTTCTGATGTCCAACATGTACACCATCAAAAATACCAATGGTGATCGCAGTATGATTTTTTTCAGGAATAAAATTAAATACCTCCATCCTAATAACTCATTATTTTAAAAGGTCTGACCACGATATCCATAGGTTTTCTGGCAATCTCCCCTACCCACTTACCGAGACCCAGAAATCTATTTCTTTCATCCATTAAAATTACTATTTCACCGCGTTTAATATTAAACTTTAGACCCTTTGCCATTCGCAATTGCACTGGTTCTCCATTCATCACTCTTGCTACATAGCCCTGTCTTACTGTAATTTCCTGGTAATTCCTGAGCGCTTCTTGTGGAGGTATTAATGCTTCTTGAAATCGTCCTTCTTTACTCAAAGCCTCTAATTCATCCAGGCTTCTTGCATTCTCGATCGTGAAAATCCCGCTCTTCGTTCTTACTAGCCCTGAAAGAGCGGCGCCGCATCCGATATCGATGCCAGCATCATGACAGATTGAACGAATGTATGTGCCTCTTGAGCAGCTTATCCTGAATTTGACTATAACTTTGTTGTTTCTCGATATATCAAGAACTTGAAGTTCATATACAGTCACCACCTTGGGAGGTCTTTCGACTTCAACCCCTTTTCGAGCAAGCTTATAAAGAGGAACTCCTTTAACTTTTTTAGCTGATACCATAGGTGGCACCTGAAAAAAAGTCCCGGTATATTTCTCGAGAGCTTTCTTTATTTCATCATCTCCTGCAACGCATTGTTTTTCTGAAACTATTTTCCCGCTAATATCATAAGTGTCAGTTTCTATTCCAAGAACCATTTCGACCTCGTATTCTTTAGGATCAACTTTAAGATATTCCGCAAGCCGTGTGGCTCTTCCCACCATAATTACCAGAACACCCGTGCCAATAGGGTCAAGAGTACCGCAATGACCTGCTTTCCTTGTCCCGGAAAGTCTCCTTATTTCATCAACCACATCGTGGCTTGTAAGTGATGGAGGTTTATCAACCACAAGAATGCCTGTTGGTTCCCGCACACTTTTTTTCATTATGATTTTTGTTCCTGCCCCTTAATATGCTTTATTATTTCGTCTGTCGCTTCGTCTATATTCTGCTCAGTTCTGTAACCTGCGGCTTGTTTGTGACCGCCCCCTCCATGTTTTTGAGCAATTTTCTGCACGTCATACCCATTTTTACCACGGAGGCTAACTCTCCACACCTTTTTTCCTTCAATGATCACTTCTTTAAAAATAGCTGCCACTTTAACATCTTTCACGGATCGCAAAAGGTCTATGAAATTCTCAGTCTCAGAGAGGTCGGCTTTCGTTTCTTTAAGATCATCTTTAAGGATAGCTGACCAGACCAGGCCATTGTTTGATTCCGCTCTTGAAAGTACTTTTCCGAGAAGCTTTAAAGCGTTAAATGATAGATTCTCGTAAACTTCTGAAAATATTGATACTGGCAAAACACCACTTTCAATCAAAATACGGGCTGTTTCAAAAGTACTTGGAAAAGTATTTGAATATTGAAACCTACCCGTATCAGTGACGATGCCAGTATAAAGACATGTTGCTGTTTCAATATTTATTTCAAATCCTGCCTCTTTAAGGATCCAGAAAACGATCTCACAGACAGAAGACTTACGAATATCTACTAAGTTGAAGTCACCAAAATTGCTGTTATCGAGATGATGGTCAATATTTATATGAATTCTTGATATTTTAAAAGCCTTCCCAGCTTCACCAAGTCTTTCCACATTTGGTGCGTCAAGGCTTATAAAAACATCAGCGGGGTCAATTATATTTTTTGCACTAAATAAAGCCTCTATCCCTGGCAGAAAACGATATTGAGGAGGGATTTCTGTAGACTTTCCCAGGGGGATCACTTTTTTACCTGCATTTGTCAAGCTGTGGTACAGTCCAAGAACAGCACCGATAGAATCACCATCAGGCTGAACATGCCCTGAAATGTAGAAAGAATTTTCATTTTTAAGTATTTCAATTATCTTTTCTTTCGGGTCCGTTTTCACTGCCTTTATTCCTCATCTCCTGAAGTTTTTTAAAAATTTCCATACCTTTGATTACCGATTCATCGTATTCGAATTTAAGCTCTGGTATTTTTCGAATGTTCATTTCCTTTCCAAGTGCTGCTTTCAGAAATTTCCTGGCACTGATAAGGCCAGCAAACGTATCTCGCTTCTCTTTTTCTCCTCCAAGCACAGTAAAGTAAACCGTTGCCTGAGAAAGGTCTTCGCTAACCTCAGCGCCTGTGATGGTTACAAATCCAATCCTTGGGTCTGTTAACTGTTCGGAAATTATCTTTGAAAGTTCCCTTACAAGTTGTTCGGAAACCCTGTTCGCTCTTCTCGTCATCAATTTTTCCCTAAGTTAAAAAAATTCTGAAACTTCTCTCTCTTCTTTTACTATTTCTATCTCACCATTCGTTAAAGCAATTTTTTCAATATCATCAAATAATGCTTTGATGGCGCTTTCTGAATTGGAAATGAAAGCAATTCCCACATGACCTTCATTCACTCTGACACTTTCGTTTATCTCTGCAATGGAAACATTGTGCTTATTTTTTGCCTTTTCAATGAAACTTCGCATGGCTCTTCTTCTCTCCTTGAGTGTTTTGGCATGTGGGATATGAAGATGAAGTTTCATTAAACCTATAAGCATTTTAGTCTCTTGCTTTCTCTACAACCTGAAAAGCTTCTATAATATCTCCTTCTTTAATATCCTGAAAACCATCGAGTGCGATCCCACACTCAAAACCCTGCTTAACCTCACTTGCGTCTTCTTTAAAACGCTTTAACGAAGAAATCGTTCCCTCGTATATAATTGTACCCTGTCTTACAAGTCTGACTTTAGCTCCCCTAACAATTTTGCCATCAGTAACATAACATCCAGCTACATTCCCAACTTTTGAGATCCTGAAAACTTTTCTAATTTCAGCATGCCCAATCTCTTCCTCTACAAACTCCGGCGCCAGAAGCCCTTTTAATGCAGCCTCAATACTTCCAATAAGCTCATATATAACTCTATAAGTATTTATTTCAATTTTTTCACGGGCGGCAGCCTCTTTCGCTTTGCTATCCGGTCTAACGTTGAAACCAATGATTATAGCCTCAGAGGCGGAAGCAAGCATAACGTCAGCTTCTGTAATTCCGCCAACCCCTGAGTGGATGATCTTTACAGAAACATTCTCCACTTTTATTTCTTCAAGAGCCTTCTTTACTGCTTCCAGTGAGCCATGGGTGTCAGCTTTGACCACCAATTTAAGCTCTTCAATCTCTCCCTCCATCGCTTTTTCGAAAAGTTCCTCAAGACTGAGTTTCTTCCGTTTCATAGTCTCAGCAACTCTTGCTTTGAGTGATCTTTGAATAGCAATGTTCCGAGCCATTTTTTCATCTTCTACTACGGCAAGCTCATTTCCCGCAATCGGAACTTCTGAAATTCCAAGAATCTCAACAGGGATGCCCGGTCCTGCTTGTTTAACACGGTTGCCTTTGTCATCAAACATAGCTCTTATCTTTCCGTAGGTAGTTCCACAAACAACCGCATCCCCTACTTTAAGTGTTCCTTTCTTTACGAGAACGGTAGCTATAGGACCTCTTCCTTTTTCTAATTTCGCTTCAATAATGATGCCTCTTGCCTTCCCCTTATTTCTCGCTTTTACTTCTTGCATTTCCGCAAGAAGTAGAATCATCTCTATTAGTTCATCTATATTTGTCCCTTGCTTTGCAGACACCGGAACATAAATAGTATCTCCGCCCCACTCCTCCGGAACCAGACCTTTTTCAGAAAGCTGCTGTTTAACCCTGTCTGGATTCGCTTCTGGCTTATCTATCTTATTAATAGCTACCATTATCGGAACTTCAGCAGCTCGAGCATGGTCAATTGCTTCGAGAGTTTGAGGCATAACTCCATCATCCGCCGCAACCACAAGTACTGCTATATCAGTAACTTGTGCGCCACGAGCCCTCATAGCTGTAAATGCTTCGTGACCAGGGGTATCAATGAAAGTAACGGTTTTCCCGTTTTTTTCGACGGTGTAAGCACCAATATGTTGCGTAATTCCTCCATGCTCGGTAGCTACGACGTCGGTTTTTCTAATGGCGTCAAGAAGAGTAGTTTTTCCATGATCAACATGACCCATAACAGTTACTACAGGCGGCCTCGGTTCCATAGGATACTTTTCTTCATCCTCGTCAGCCACGGGAACTTCAGCTTCTTCAAGTGGCGATTTGAACTCAATTTCAATTCCAAAATTCTCTCCTATTACCTGAGCTGCTTCAGGAGGAATTGGTTGAGTAATGGTTACAAATTCTCCAAGCTCCATTAAAAGTTTAATAACTTCACCGGGGCTTCTTTTAATTGCTTCAGCAAATTCGCCGACAGTGGCACCTTCAAGAAGAGTGACTCTCTGGAGTTCTTCGAGTTTTTCGGCTTTACGTTCTTCCCTTCGTTTTCTTCTGGGGTAATGAATTTCTTTTTCAATTTCTTTTTCTCTTTTCTTCTCTTTCTCCTCTTCAATTACCTTTT
>CALIRS010000162.1 GCA_938042205.1 uncultured bacterium
AGGTTTCCATCAACAAAGTGGCAGTCCGGAGGTTTACACCCAACAAGCAAAACGCCTTCGCTCCATCTCACCTGAAACAATTAAAGAGGTAGCTTTTAACCTCGAGACACTTCCTCAGAAATCAACCTATTTCTTTCCAAAGGTATGGACGGGTTTGGTCATGAGAAAGCTGTAAATAGCTTTCGATTAAACCATTTTTTCTTTTGTCCCAATTTTTCTTCGCCAATTTCTTTTGCCAGTTCCTCAATAAGTTCACGTGCTCTATTACTTAGTTTTTTAGGAACATCTATTTGAAGAGTAACATAAAGATCTCCCCTTTTGCTTTCTCCTACAGCAGGCATTCCTTTCCCTTCAACAACAATAGTGGAGCCTGAAGGGGTAGCTTCTGGTACTTCAAATTCAATTTTCTCTCCAAAGAGCTCTATTTCAGACTTACCACCAAAAACTGCTTTTGGGTAGCTAATTCTCTTATGAATGAAAAGATCACTTCCTTCTCTTCTAACTCCAGGTTCATCCTTCACATATACGAACACATAAAGATCCCCTTCGGGACCGCCATTCAATCCCGCTTCTCCCTGACCCCTCAACCTCAGTCTAAATCCAGTGTCAACACCCCTAGGGACAGAAATTTTAAGCCTCCTGACTTTTTGTACAATACCCTCTCCACCACAAGTGTTGCAGGGCTCTTTAACTATGACTCCTTCTCCATGACACTCTCTACATGTAGTTATTTGTACAAATCGAGTAAAGGCATTTCCATGTACTTTTTGAATCTGTCCAGAGCCTCCACAGGCCGGGCATTTTTCGGGACTTGAACCCGGTTTGGCCCGAGACCCTTTACAAGCAGGACATACTTCCGTTCTGGGAACGGTTACTTCTTTTTCAACACCTTTAAATGCTTCTTCCATAGTTATTACAAGATCAAACCGGAGATCTCTTCCTCTGGTTTCTCGCGTTTCTGTTCTTCTTCTACCGCCAAAAAATGAGGAGAAGAAATCTGAAAATCCCTCGAAACCAAAGTCAAATCCCAGATCTCGGAATATATCCGAAAAATCTACTCCCTTGAAGAGATCTTCGTAAGTATAGTGACCCTCGATTCCGGCATGACCAAACATGTCATACTGACGCCTTTTTTCAGCATCAGAAAGTACCGCGTATGCTTCCGAAATTTCCTTGAATTTCTCTTCAGCTTCAGGAGAAGGATTTCTATCCGGGTGGTATTTAAGCGCCAGCTTTCTATAAGCTTTCTTTATTTCATCTTTAGTCGCTTCTCTTGAAACACCTAAAACTTCATAGTAATCACGTTTTACAGGCATCTGCTCTCACCATTAATTTTTTCCTTTTTCATTATCCACCTTGAAATCAGCGTCAACTACTTTTTCAGAATCTTCTGAGTTACCTCCTCCGGGACTTACTTTCGAAGATTGCACTTGCTGCTCGGCTGTCACTTTCTGATAAGCTTCCATAGAAATTTCCTGTATTGCTTTTTCAAGCTCTGTCGTCTTTGATTTAATCTCTTCCACGGAATCCCCGGTCATTACTTCTCTAAGCTTGTTTATTGCACCGTGTACTTTTTCTTTCTTTTCAGATGAAACTTTATCTCCTAATTCTTTAAGAGTTTTCTCACTGGCATAAATCAATGAGTCAGCATTATTTCTTGCCTCAACAAGCTCTTTCTTTTTCTTATCCTCCTCTGCATGCATTTCAGCTTCTTTTCTCATTCTTTCGACTTCTTCTTCGGAAAGTCGGGTAGAGCCAGTAATAGTAATTTTTTGTTCTTTGTTTGTAGCCAGATCTTTAGCACTCACGTTCAATATCCCGTTAGCATCGATATCAAAAGTAACTTCTATTTGCGGAACTCCTCTTGGAGCAGGAGGAATACCATCAAGAATAAAGTTTCCTAAACTCTTATTATCTGCAGCCATTGTCCTTTCCCCTTGAAGTACATGCACGGTTACTGCTGTCTGATTATCCGCAGCAGTGGTAAAAACCTGACTCTTCCTTGTTGGAATCGTTGTATTTCTCGGAATAACAGTGGTCATAACGCCGCCAAGTGTTTCTACCCCCAGAGATAATGGAGTCACATCAAGAAGTACTATATCTTTTATTTCTCCTGCAAGAATTGCTCCCTGGATAGCAGCCCCGATAGCCACGCACTCCATTGGGTCAACTCCTCTTTCGGGATTCTTACCAAAATACTCTTTTACCTTCTTCTGTATCAAAGGAGTTCGGGTAGTAGCACCTACCAACACTACATTTTCAATATCTGAGGGCTTTAATTTAGCATCTTTGAGAGCCTGATCAACCAGAGGAAAAGTCCGATCAATGATTGGCTCAATTAACTCCTCAAGCTTGGCGCGTGTAAGAGTAAGATTCATATGAACAGGGTTCCCATCTTTCTGGGCAATGAACGGCAGATTTATCTGAGTGGAAACAGTTGAAGACAGCTCAATTCTGGCTTCTTCTGCAGCTTCCCAAATTCTTTGCTTTGCTACAGGATCAGTTGAAGGGTCAAATCCGTTTTCTTTCTTAAACTCCTCGACCATCCAATCAAATACAGCCTTATCGAAGTCTTTTCCTCCTAATTGAGTGTCTCCATTAGTAGAAAGAACCTCAAAAACGCCTTCTCCGACTTCCATTATCGTAATATCAAAAGTGCCTCCTCCAAAGTCATAGACAGCCAATTTCCTCTCGCCTTTTTTATCCAGACCATATGCTAAAGCAGCTGCTGTAGGTTCATTGATTATTCTTAAAACTTCAAGCCCGGCTATTCTGCCGGCATCTTTCGTAGCCTGACGCTGGTTATCGTCAAAATACGCAGGAACAGTAATTACTGCTTTAGTGATCTCTTCGCCAAGATAAGCTTCTGCATCCTTTTTTATTTTCTGAAGAATGAATCCGGAAATCTGCTCTGGAGAATATTCTTTATCATCAATCTTCACTCTATAGCTTGTGCCCATTTTTCGCTTTATAGCAATGATTGTTCTTTCCGGGTTTAACACTGCCTGTCTTTTAGCAGGTTCTCCAACAAGTAGTTCCTTTTCCTTCGAAAACGCTACTATTGAAGGAAAATATCTATGCCCTTCAGCACTTGTAATTACGGTTGCCTTACCTCCTTCCATAACTGCTGCTTCACTATTAACAGTGCCGAGGTCAATTCCAATAATTTTACTCATGTCCTTTACCACCTCCATTATTACTCTTTATATTTTTCTTTTTACTAACAGTCACAAGACACGGTTTAATAACCGTATCTTCAAACATAATTCCTTTTCTTAGAACACTTACAACCGTTCCCTCCTCCATATCTTCAGTTTCCACGACAGAAACTGCATGATGGTAATTATGATCAAAGCTATCTCCTACTGGATTTAAAAGCTTTATTCCTGCTTGTTCTAACCTTTTTTCCATTTCCTCTCTTATCATCCTGAAACCATTTGAAAAACTATCATCTGACGAGCGTTCTTCAGCCATTTTTAGTGCCTCGAACAGGTGCTCAATGGTTTCTGCAAGTTTTATTACCACTTCCATTCGTCCTGCCCTGCGGCCTCTTTCATGCTCCACTTCTAATCGCTTTCTTAGATTCTGAACATCTGCAACAGCTCTCAACAGTTCATCTTCTTTTTTCTTCATCTCCTGTTTTAACGTCTTCAATTCCTTTCTTAATTCTTTAAACTTTTCTTCAATCTCTTTACGAGTAGTTCTTTCCTTAGTCATTCTGTCACCCAAGTTATTATTTTAGCAATCTCGTCAAGAGACTGCTAAATATTATCTAACAATTTCCCTTTCTTCACTATTCGCTGATAAACAAACAATGATCCTGATAAAAAGACAAATAAGATACCGGGAACGAAAACAGGTAGACTATGACTTATTTCATCTAAATGTCCGCCGATTACTGGTCCCATCATTGAAATTGCTGTCCGGGAAAAATGCAATATTCCATAGGCAACCCCACCATGAAGTTCACCTACATTCCTTGCCGTTGCTACGCTACTTAAAGTATATACATGTCCAAAGACTCCGAGCATCAGAGCAATTAATATTATAAAGTAATAACTTTTTGCGTTAGCCATCAAAATCAGTCCGGCACCATACCCCAGAAGAGTTATGGATAATATTTTGCCTACCCCGTATTGATCAGCAAACCTTCCAATTAATGGGGTTGCCAATGCATTTACAGCAAAGATAACCATTGCAGTAAAACCTACCTTTGAATAATTAAGTCCTATCTCCTTCCTTAAAAATATAGGCATGAAAGGCTCTAAAATCATGTGGATTGTTATCAAAATTGAGAATATAACCATGGTTTTTAGAAATCGCCTTTCTTTTACCAAAGCATAAAATATTTCTGAAAAGCTGCTCTCGTGATTTTCTGCTGGCTCCTGTTTATCTAAAAAAAGAAAAGTCAAGAGTGAAATCAGGTAAAAAATAAGAGTCCCTGCGAAGACAGTTCTTAAACCATAATGATCTGCAATAAGTCCTCCTACTCCGGGCATAACCACTAATCCTAAAGGAAATGCAGCACTGATAATTCCAAAATTTAATCCCTCACTCCCTTTTTTACTCTTTAAATGTACATAAAAAGAGGTTGCCGGCGCTTCCATATAGCTTGCTCCGGCTAAAATCATACCGATTAATAGATGGACCCAGTTAGTTGCTCTCATATAAAAAAGAACAGATGGTATAGCGAAAAGAAAAGTAACAAAAATAAACCTGCGCAACTCATATTTTCTTGTTAAAAATCCTCCGATTATTGCTGAAATTGCGGCTGAGAGAGTTCCGGCAGAATAGATATACCCTACCTGTACAGATGTAGCATTGAGCTCCTTTGCAAACAAAGGGAAATTATAAACAATTAACCCATAACCGAACGAGAAGAAAAGAATACTTATGAAAATAACATAAACATTCCTGTCAACGCTTATAAGACTTTTTTTAACTTGTAAAAAGAAAAACGACCCCTTATTCGTCATATATTTCCAATTTGCTAAAAAATGAAAAGTTCTTGTAAAAATATTGGGTTCAAAATTGGTAGTCAAACTTTTTTGAGCAATCTTTCTTTCTGGATATTGTCTAATTCTAAATGGTCTCTTTCTATTTCAACAAGCTCCCTAAAAACTTCTCTGACCCTTAGTTCTGTGGCTTCTTCAGCGGCTTTTGCGTAAAATTCTGAAGCATTTTTTTCTCTTTCACTTGATTCCTCTATATTCGAAATGTCGCTTCTGGCACAACTAATCTCAATTTTCGAAATATCGGGCTCTGGAATTGAAAGTAGTTTAGAAATTACACTGGCATGCTCTGCCTCAATTTTGCTAAGAGCCTTAAACATAGCAGCACAGGATACATCAACTGCTTGTTCTGCAGCACACTTATAAAATGCTGAATTAGACATCTCGAGTTCGAGTGCTTTTTCAAGATTTCTTCTCGATATCTCTCCGAGATGAACATTTTTATTTTCATCTACCCATTCATCTGCATCTACAATGAAATCAATGTGAGCACCACAGAAAGGACAATTGGAAGGTTTTTCATAACCTACATATGGGTCTCCGCAGATTCTACATCTAAATATTTTTATCATTTAAGAAACTCCTTTCTAATTGTTAACCCGTTTTGTCTAAATCTATACAAATATACCTTAAATACTGAAACCTGGGAGACAGTTAGCATTTCATTTATTTCTTTGCGACTTGTTTTAAATACTCGAAAATGAATTTATCGATGTTTCCTTCAAGAACTTCTTCTACTCTCGGTTCTTCTAATCCAGTTCGATGATCCTTTACCAGATTGTAGGCATGCATAGTATAAGTTCTTATCTGGCTACCCCAGGCAATCTCCTTTTTTTCTCCTCGCATTTTTTCAAGCTGTTCTCTTTTTTTCTTCTCATGGTACTCATGCAATTTGGCTCTTAGAATAAGAAGAGCCATTTCCTTGTTCTTGCCTTGGGACCTTTCTTCTTGGCAGGTAGCTGTAATTCCGGTGGGAAGATGAGTTATTCTAACAGCGGAATCAGTAACATTGACGTGCTGTCCACCAGGACCAGAAGCTCTAAAGGTTTCAACCCTTATTTCCTTTGGATCAATTTCAATTTCAGCACTTTCTTGCATAACCGGGATTACATCAACAGATGCAAAGCTTGTATGCCTTCTCCCTGAAAAATCAAAAGGAGAAATTCTTATAAGCCTGTGTACTCCTCTTTCTGCTTTTAACAATCCATATGCAAACCTGCCCTCAATGATCATTTCTACATTTCTGTAACCAGCTTCATCTCCCCAAACATAATCTGTTAAATGTACCGTAAATCCCTTTGCCTGAGCCCATTTTGTATACATCCTGGAAAGCATCTCTGCCCAATCACAAGCATCAGTTCCTCCGGCACCAGCATTCACACTTAAAATTGCATCGTATGAATCATATTTTTCGTTTAAAAGACTGCGAATTTCTGCTTCTTCTATTCGAAGGAAAAGGTTTTTGATAATTCTTTCTACTTCTTTTGAAGTTTCTATGTCTTCCTCTTCAATAGCGAGTTGATTCAGGGTCTCAGCATCACTTATTTGTTTAACCAGATTTTTATAAAGTTCAATGTCATCCTTAAGGTTTGCCAATTCTTTATTCAAAAGTGCAGCCTTGCTGGGATTGCTCCAGACATCTGATTTTGAAAGCTCTTTTTCTAATTCTATAACCCGCTCTTTTTTCTTTTCGATGTCAAAGATAATCCCTCATTTCCATGATTTTTTGTTGAAGTTGTTCAATCTCTCTAATATAGTCGACTATCATTTATAACCTCCTATTCATTTCTTCCACAACATTTCTTATATTTTTTCCCGGAACCGCATGGACAGGGATCGTTTCGACCCACCTTTTGTTTTCCGGTAAGAACTCTTGACGTCCTGTTTTCATTAGTAACATGAGCATGCTGCAATGCAATTTCATCTGGAACAATCTGAAGATGAAATAGATATTTGAAAAAATTCTCTTTTATAGATCGCAAAGTATTTTGAAAAAGCTGATAAGCCTCTATTTTGTATTCTACCAATGGGTCTTTTTGTCCGTAAGCTCTAAGGTTAATCCCCTCTCTTAAATAATCCATATCATACAGATGCTCACGCCACCAATAATCAATATTTTGAAGCAATAGGATTCGTTCTATTTCTCTCATTAGTTCAGGAGTAATTTCTTTTTCTTTATTGTTATAGATTTTTAGTAATTCACTTTTCAAAAACTCTGATGTAGCCTCTACACTGTCAATATTATCGAAAGAAGCGTCCAGTGGCTTTCCAGTTAACGCTTCAAATGCCTGTTTTAAACCTTCCCTGTCCCATGCTTCTACATCTGCACCCTTAGGTAAATATTCCTCAACCAGATCCTTAACCATATCATCAAGAAAATTTTTTATGTCTTTAGAAAGATCTTCTTGAGCGAGTATTTTTCTTCTCTCTCGATAAATAACTTCACGCTGTTTATTTAATACATCGTCATATTCGAGAAGATGCTTTCGGATGTTAAAGTTTTGTGATTCAATTTGTCTTTGAGCTGTCTCAATAGTTTTGCTTATTAAAGGGTGTTCGATGGGAATCTCATCAGGAAGCCCCAGTCTTTCCATCAATCCTTTTATCTTTTCATAACCAAATGCCTTCATTAATTCATCTTCCAGCGAAACAAAGAACTGAGATGAGCCAGGATCCCCCTGCCTTCCGGAACGACCCCTGAGCTGATTATCAATTCTTCTGGCTTCATGTCTTTCTGTTCCAATAACATGAAGTCCACCTAACTCAACTACTTTCTTACTTTCCTCAGGAGAAGGTGGATTTCCCCCAAGAATGATGTCGACCCCTCTTCCAGCCATGTTAGTCGCTACCGTTACAGCTTTAAACCTGCCTGCCTGAGCAATAACCTGTGCTTCGCGTTCGTGATTTTTAGCATTT
>CALIRS010000163.1 GCA_938042205.1 uncultured bacterium
TGCGGAGCTACCGCCCCAGAAGCATTAATAAATATAGTGAAGTCAAAAAATCTTGATGGTGGTTTTGCTTTTGATGGGGATGGCGACCGTGTGGTAGTTATAGATGAAACAGGGGAGATAATCGATGGAGATTTGTTATTAGGCTATCTTTCCCTTTATTTAAAAGAGAAGAAAATTTTAAGAAACGACGTGGTGGTAGCGACCCAGGTAAGCAATATTTCTTTAGAGAAATTTCTTGAGAAGAACGGGATTTCTCTTGTAAGAACCCGTGTTGGTGACAGATACGTACTCGAGTCGATGCTGAAAGAAAATACCGTTATTGGAGGAGAGCAATCTGGACATATTATTCTTCTTGATAGAGCAAGAACCGGAGATGGACTTATGGTGGCTGCAACTATTCTTGAAGCACTTGAGAGCAAAGGACATCGGTTTTCAGATATTAAAATGTTTGACCTTTTTCCTCAGGCGAAGGTGAACGTAGAAGTGGTTAACAAGGAAGCGTTAGAATTCAGTCAGGAGATTAACAAGGCGCTGCGTGAAGCTGAAGAATTGCTTGAAGAGAGAGGAAGAGTTCTTATAAGGCCATCAGGTACGGAACCGGTTATCAGGATTATGGTAGAAGCTGAAGATGAGAATTTAGCGAAGGATATAGCATCGGAGCTTGCCAAGACTGTTGAGAGAGTCTGCGGATAAGATGGAGGAAATATGTGTGGAATAGTAGGTTACGTGGGGAAGAAAAATAATTGTACTAATTTTTTGCTGGAAGGGCTTAAGAAACTTGAGTATCGAGGTTACGATTCTGCGGGGATAGCAGTTGCCAATGATCGCAATCTTAAAACCGTAAAAAAGAAAGGTTTTTTAAGAGATCTTGAACCTCTCATAAATCCTGAAAGAATGAAAGGCTCACCCGGCATTGGCCATACCAGATGGGCCACCCATGGAGAGCCGTCTGATGAGAACGCACATCCCCATCTTTCATGTGAAAAGAGGCTGGCGCTAGTTCATAACGGAATTATTGAAAACTATCAGGAACTCAAACAGGAGTTAAAACTTAAGGGTCATCATTTTACCTCTCAAACAGATACAGAAGTCATTGTTCATCTCATTGAAGAGCACTATCAGGGGGATTTATATGATGCTGTTAAGAAAGGAGTTAAGGAACTCAGGGGCTCTTTCGCAATAGCTGTTATTTCTGCTGATGATCCTGATTTGCTGGTTGCAGCGCGTTACGATAGTCCACTGGTTGTAGGCATTGGAAAAAATGAATACTTTATTGCATCAGACATACCAGCGATTCTAAAAGAGACCAGAAAGGTAATAATCTTAGAAGACGGCGAAATTGTTAAAGCAAAGCCTGACGGAATTACCATTACTGACTTTGATGGCAACCTTATTGAAAAAGAAATAACTGAAATTACCTGGGATGCAGAGGCAGCAGAAAAAGGTGGCTATGAGGATTTTATGCTGAAAGAGATTCACGAGCAACCGCAGGTTATCCTTAACACAATGAGGGGCAGAGTAAAAGAGGCTAAAATCATCCTCGATGAAATAGGTCTTCCGAGAGAGCTTCTGAAAAGACTGGAAAGAATGGTAATAGTTGCCTGTGGCACTTCCTATTATGCCGGGCTTGTGATGCGAAATGCAGTTGAGCTATTTGCAAAGATTCCTGTGGATGTGGAGATATCATCGGAGTTCAGGTACCGACCCATGCTAATAGATGGCAGAGTTTTAGTGGTGGGCATTACTCAATCGGGAGAAACAGCAGATACTCTGGTGAGTCTCAGACAGGCAAAACGGGTTGGCTTTCCAATTCTCGCAATTCCTAACGTAATCGGGAGCTCAGCCGCCAGGGAAGCGGACGGAGTTCTTTATACGCATGCAGGACCAGAGATCGGAGTTGCTGCCACCAAGACAATGACTGCTCAAATGGTTGCAGGTTTTCTTTTTGCTTTGTATCTGGCGGGCATTAAGAAAACCATTTCTGATGAAAGGCGTGAAAAGTTCATTAAAGAGCTTTTAAAGCTGCCAAGAAAGGTGGAAGCCATTCTGGATAGAGAAGACGAGGTTAAACAAATGGCTAAGAAATATAAAAATTATAATAATTTCCTTTTTTTGGGGCGGACCTACGGGCTTCCTGCTGCGTATGAAGGAGCCTTGAAGTTAAAAGAGATAACTTATGTCCATGCAGAAGGATATCCTGCTGGAGAAATGAAACACGGGCCTATAGCACTTATTGATGAAAATGTGCCAGTGGTATTTATTGCTACTAAAGGGGAGGTTCAGGATAAAATAATTTCTAATATGGAAGAAGTAAAAGCGAGAAAGGGCAAAATTATTGCAATTGCTACTGAAGGAGATAAGAAAGTCGCTGACCTTGCAGATGATGTTATTTATGTTCCCTGGACTTTCGAAGCCTATACTCCACTTTTAGCGGTCGTGCCCCTTCAGTTATTTACCTACTATACTGGCAAGTTAAGAGGTTTAAATGTAGACCAGCCGAGAAATCTTGCTAAAAGCGTTACTGTTGAGTAGAAGGCAGGATATGAGACTTAATCTGGGTATCGATATTGTCGAAATTGAAAGAATAGAAAAAATTCTTTCAAAAAGAAAAAGATTTGTTGAAAAGATATTTTCTCCAGAAGAGCTTGATGAAATCAACAGGCGAAAGAATTTTGCACGCCATGTAGCTGTCAGGTTTGCGGCGAAAGAGGCGGTCGCTAAGGCTATGGGAACCGGGATTAACGGTTTTTCTTTCAAAGATATTC
>CALIRS010000164.1 GCA_938042205.1 uncultured bacterium
AATTTGGCCTGGGGTGTTGGGCATTGAACGAATGATATTCTTAGCATGGGGAAAACTTTCTTTTAGCCGCTCTAGGGTAGTGCCTGCCATAATTGATAACACGAGGGAGGATACTTTACTTACTTGGTCATCTTTGGATAATTCCACAAGCTGCTGGGGTTTACATCCAAGAACGAGGACATCAGGTTGAAGCACAAGCATTTCTCCTATGTTATCAGCTCTGAGAATGCCCGTTTCCTTTGCTAACCGCTCTGAAGTCCCGTCTTTGGCAGAGCAACAGATAATCTTTTCTTTGGAAAAGACATTTGAGCGAACCAATGAATGGACAATAGCTGAAACCATTTTTCCAGCCCCGATGAAGGCTAATTTTGAATGATTCACACGACTAAGATCTTATAATTGGAGTTATCTAATTCGATGACCTTACAAGAGTTTTGGTTGCGAGGTCATGAAGGCAACGATGTTTACGGTTAAAGACGAAAAAGAGCAAATTAGCGATTCCAAGAAGAAAAAAACTGCAGGAAACACCTTTAATGAAAGAACGCATGACAAGTTGCCCCGGGGAGGATGGCTCTGATTCAGAGATAGGTACAGTTTGCAGGCAAAAAGTTGCTTTGCCAATTGATTTTCCCGAAAAAAAGAGCTCACCGATTAAAAAATAAAAAATGAATACCATGGTCATGATCAATTCGTAATTCATTTTTGCAGTGAAGGCACTGAACTCTACCATCAAGCTTTCTAGGGCAGATTGTTCGGTTTCAGTCGACTCCAATGCCTGTGCTAATCGATCTGTAAGACCCTCAAATTCAGCCTGAGTATCTGCTCCATGAAGCTTGGGAATGTAGAAGAAAAGGAAAGCTGAGACAAAGGATAAGAGGGTGAAATCCATTACGAATGCAATGATTCGTTTGAAATTCGAAACGGGTTCCCGGTGGTCGGCTTCTTGAGTTAAATTTTTCTTTTCAGCCTCTTCCATTATGAGTTGGATTGCTTTTGTGAGAGTTCAAAGGCTTTAACTGTATTGCTCATTAGCATCGCAACGGTCATCGGACCGACTCCACCTGGTACTGGAGTAATTGCAGAACAAAGAGGCATTACATTATCGTAATCCACATCACCAACTAATCGGAACCCTGATTTTTTCTCGTTATCGGCTATGCGGTTAATCCCCACATCAATTACGGTTACACCTTTTGAAATCATTTCGGCTTTGAGGAACTTAGGTTTGCCGATCGCCGCAATGATAATATCAGCTTTTCTGGTAAATTCTTCCAGATTTGAAGTTCGGGAATGACAAAAGGTAACCGTGGCATTTCCGGGAAGTCCTTTTTTTAACATAAGCATGCCCGCAGGTTTGCCGACGATTAGACTTCTACCAAGAACCACTACATTTTTGCCTTCGGTCGGAATTTTGCTTCTGCTCACAATTTCAACGATTCCGGCTGGTGTGCAAGAAATGAATCCGTCGTCCACTTCCTGGCAAAGCTTTCCCAGGTTAGTGGCGTTGAATCCGTCAACATCTTTGGTCGGACAAACCAAGTTGAAGATTTTTTTCTCATCAATATGGGAAGGAAGCGGAGCTTGCACTAAAATGCCGTTTATGGATTTGTCCTCATTGGCAATTGCAATCACAGAAGCTAGTTCATCAAAAGTTATGGATTCAGGAAGCACTTGTAGCCTACTTTGGATTCCGATTTGTTCAGCAGTCTTTTGCTTTTTTCGTACATACGAGATTGAAGCTGGATCTTCTCCCACCCGTATAAATAAGACCTGAGGTTTAACCGCACTTGATGCGACTTTTACTCTTAATTCCTCAATAATCTGGGCGGCGATTTCGTTGCCATTTATGACATTCATTCTTCGAAAAAGTCGAAAAGGAGAGTGCTAAAAAATAAATTAGTCGACCAATCGAATAACTTTTGCACGGATTACAAAATCTTTAGATCCCTGCTTGGTCGGCTCGAGTTTGCCAAGTAAGTTCACTTTTTTCCCATTGTATGAGATTGGATTTACAGCATTGAGTCCTTTGGTGTCGACGAAGGCCAATCTTCGGCCAGTTGAATTTTCAAGCTGATATGGGAAATCATTCTGAAACCCTAGTTTTCTGGGTTTCAAGACTAAGATACCTTCAAAATTACGATTTACATTAACTGCGGGCATAACCTTTGGCGGCAACAATGGCAAACCTGATGGATCAAGATTACTTTGCTTGGTTTCGAGCGCATCTAGTTCTTCAATTTTTGGAGAATTCGACAATTTGGTATTATTAGCGTTTTGATTTTTGGAATTAGCAGCGGGTGCATTCCATTTTTCTCGCCCAACAACTACCGGCTCTACTTCAGCCGAATTATCACTGCTTTCACTCGTCTTGAAGGCATCTGCTAGTGCTGGATTTTCTGGCTTATTTTCAGCTGCTAAAAATCCTCCAAGAAAAGTGTACGACACGAGTGGTAATATGACTCCAATTCCAAATCTTTTATATCCCATAGCGTAGAATGTAGAAAACTTATCTGCTCAAGAGCAAATCAATTTCTTTACGATGAAGTTCGCGGTAGTTTCCTAAGGGCAATCCATCCAGAAAAAGTTTTCCAACTGCAACTCTTCTCAACTTTTTGACTCTATATTTCATCGCACCAAAAGCTCTTCTTATCTCTCGCTTTTTCCCGTGCCCCATAACAACTTACATTTTTAGAGATCCAATTGGCGAACCTCCTCTAAATCTGATTTCATCCAGTTTCAAAAATTCTCCTTAATTCTCGAATCCATTGATTAATTGCTGAAAATCGTCCTTCTCTAAGAATCTATTTAATTCTACCTGATACTTCTTTTGGATCTTTCGAGAAGGATGTGTTAATTGGTGACTTAGATTCCCGTCATTAGTGAGGATGACC
>CALIRS010000165.1 GCA_938042205.1 uncultured bacterium
CTCATGTAAAATATTCTTACACCTTTTAGTTGCAGTCGCTGACTTTCAGAAAGTGTATCTATAGCTAACTAAATCTTTATAAACTAGCAAACTGTAGGGTAATTTCGAAGAAAATGCATCGAAATGCACTATATTGCAAAAATAAAATATATATGAAAATAAACGCATCCAAACCAAATAACATTACCATCATCAAAAACTATAACGCTACCGAATCCATGGAAATCTCTGGTGGGGAGGCCGTTATGCTTCTTGGGATGACCAGAGCTTATCAAAAACTAAAAAGTAGAATTCAGCGCGAAGGTCTTTTTTCCTTAGCCTTTGAGTCGCCAACTAAACAAATCTTGGCTCGTAGGTTCTACCCGCAAGCAGGTCGTTAATAATTTTAATCCAAATATTTGCGACAGACCACGAAAATAAATCAAGAACAACTCAACTAACATAACACAATCAGGGGAGTCAGGATGAGTTCCACTTAAAATATTCAAGGAGGAATAAAACAATGCCATTATCTATCAATACCAACTATGCAGCTGTAACAGCTAGTGCAAATCTTGCCCGAAATAACGATCTTTTGATGAAAAGTATGGCCCGACTAGCTAGCGGGAAAAGAATAATAGATACTGCTGATGACGCTGGCGGACTTGCAGTAGCAATGAAACTAAATTCATCAATCGAAAAGCTAAAGGGAGTCTCGAGTAATATTAAAAATGCAATTTCTTTCCTTGATGTACAAGACGGGATAATGCAAGGAGCTGCAGGAATTCTTGAAAGAATGTCTGAACTTAAATCCTTAAGCCAGGATGTCCTTAAAAATTCCGCTGACATTAACACCTACAATACTGAATTTAAAAATCTCCAAGTACAGCTCTATCAAATGTCCAAGGAGAAATTCAATGGAGTAAGTCTATTTGCAACTAAAACCACTTCCACCGGATCAATTGATGCTGTTTTCGGGAACGATAATTCAGGTACTGATAATACAATTTCTATATTTACCACAGAAGGTGGTGTCTCCGGACCGAAGGTAAGTATTCATAAAGCTGTCATCTTAAGTGCTATAACATTTCAAGAAGGTCGCGTATCAATAAACAAAGCCTTTGGAGCATCGGGGACCATAACCTTTGCGGCCACTACAAGTGCGAATGCAAGAGAGCTAGCTGATTTTGAAACAAGCTTCTTTACTCAGGCAATTGAAAATGTTGCTTCCCTGCGAGCTCAGAACGGTGGTGCCATGTCTCGATTAGAGTTTGCCACAAGTAATCTTGATAGAACTAGGGCAAATCTCGAGGCTTCCTATGGCCAAATTATGGATGTAGATATTGCAGAGGAAAGTACTCGATTGGCAAAATATCAGATCCTAGTGCAAGCATCTGCATCCATGCTTGCACAGGCAAATATGATGCCGAACTCAGCAATGATGCTTCTGGGCTAAGCCTTGGAACTGTTTGGCGTTCATCCTGCAAGTTAAAAAATCAATTAAAACCTTAAGGTGCTGATAACATTAAATAAGAACCCTGTTACCCATGAACCTCCTAACTTTATTTAGAGTGATAGATATTCGTCGATCCCGATGTCTTCTTTCATTGAATTCATTAGGTGGCAGTGCAGCTTTATTTTTCTCTCTGAAAAGTTCAACTTGTACTTTACCCCAAGCTGGAGATTTTTTCGATGCAGTATAATTTCTTTACGAATTATTCAAAAGGACCGCCAGGTTACTATGTAGCACTATACTCTCATCTAGTCGCCCATCTTACTCATAATCACAGTCCGCAATTTGAGTTGCCTTGGGGAATAAAAAATAGAGGAGTGTTTAAGAATCAGAATGACCCATGTTTACCTGTTTTAGAAAAATATGAGTCGCACTGCAATTTACATACAGTTTGCCAGAGAGTTGGGATTAATGCCCCGCCCCCTGCTCCACCAGTTAAGTGGACCTCTGAATGTAAGAATTCAGAATGTGGCAAACATCGATTTTCCCAAAGTCTAGAAAGTTTACTGCACCTAAGGTCTAAGATTCCAAACCGATCTAAATTTATATCACAAAAGAAACTAAAGGTACATAAAAGGTACAACAAATCATTCAAAGGCCATTTCATTGAATTCATTGATCCACCACCCAGATTTATCGAAAAAATATGGAGTGCATTATCAATTTATACCTCACACTTAAATGGAAAACTTAGAAGTTTCCTGCCAAACCGTCTGGGTAGTTGTGGCAGTATAATTTTTTATAAAAATTTATCATCTAATAAAATATGTAAAACCAATAAACTTCATAATTTGTGCTTCAGGGTTTCTCTCAAAACGAAAGAACGAATCCTATTTTCTTCGCTACAATTCATAAGCTCACTTCGCGGCGGAATTGGTGCTTGTTACTTACCTGGATATCATTGCATCTCAATTAAGGTTCATAGAGTTAGCTATTTTTTTAAAACTGCCATCTCTGATGCACCAAAATTCACAACTTTACGGTTATTGGATAACTTGAATTCCCTTTTTCGATTAATGCACCGAAACCATTTCATTTTATGCCCCCTGAGAACACTA
>CALIRS010000166.1 GCA_938042205.1 uncultured bacterium
AATAGAAGTTTTAGAAACACCAGGACATACTCCTGGAAGTGTATGTTATCTGGCAGATGGCTTTTTGTTTACAGGAGACACTCTTTTTAAAGGTTCGATTGGAAGAACTGATATTGGTGGTGACTATTTTTTAATGAAAAAATCACTTGAAAGAATATCCAAGCTACCTTTGAATTTGAAAGTATATCCTGGTCATGGTGATGCAAGCACAATTGAAGAAGAACTAAAATCCAATCCATACCTTAAATCCCTGGAGAGCGTGGATGAAATATAAAGCTATAAAGGGAACTCGTGATATTCTTCCGGAAGAAATGTTTAAAAGGAGATATATTGAAAATATTGCCAGAGAGCTTTTTGAAAGATGGGGATACCTCCCAATTTTAACGCCTGTTTTTGAACAGACAGAACTTTTTGTAAGAAGCATTGGGGAAACAACTGATATTGTTCAAAAAGAAATGTACACTTTTCTTGATAGAAAAGGCAGAAGTCTTACCTTGAGGCCAGAAGGGACTGCACCAGTAGTTAGAGCTTATCTTGAGAACAATTTAAAGGATTTCCGTAACCCTACCAAGCTTTACTATTTCATGCCGATGTTTAGATATGAACGTCCACAAAAGGGAAGGCTTAGAGAATTTCATCAGATTGGATTAGAAGTTTTAGGGGCGAGAGGTCCTGATATTGATGCTGAAGTTATTTCTATCCTTGCAACTTACTTTGAAATGCTGCGAATAAGTACCTACGAAGTTAAAGTTAATACCATAGGATGTCGCAAATGCAGGGCTTCTTATACTAAAAAACTTCGAAGATATCTTAAAGATTCATTTGAAAAGCTATGTGTCGATTGTCAATTTCGTTACGAAGCAAATCCAATGAGGGCATTCGACTGTAAAAACCGGACGTGTCATTCTATTTTAAACAAAGCACCTCAAATAACTGATTATGTTTGCGATGAATGCCAGAGACATTTTGAAGGTGTGAAACATTTTCTAAACATATCTGGAACAAGGTTTACTGTAGACAAAAGACTTGTCAGAGGTTTTGATTATTACGAAAAGACAACTTTTGAAGTCGTAAGTCCTTTACTTGGAGCGCAAAGTGCTATCGGTGCAGGTGGTAGATACGACCCATTAATTGCTGATTGCGGAGGAGAGGAAACTCCCGGTATTGGTTTTGCTATCGGGGTGGAGAGACTTCTTCTTCAATTGGAAGAAGAAAATGTATCGCTAAACTCTATACCGCCTGTTGATGTATATGTTTGTTATCTTGGGGAAGATCTACTTGATAAGGCATTAGAAATAGTTTTTAACTTAAGGGAAAGAGGTTTAAGCGTTGATATAGATTATGCTCACCGGTCTCTTAAAGGGCAGTTTAAGGTAGCTGATCGACTAAAAGCTAAATACGTAGTAGTGGTTGCGCCTGAAGAGGAAAAAATGGAGTCTGTGAAAGTAAGAGATATGAATTCCGGTGAGGAGCAGATAGTAAAGAAAGAAGAACTTGCCAAAACTTTGATGGAAATTATTCATGGAGGCTAGATTGGGAAAAACACCTTTTTCAAGATTTTTAAGAAAGACCCATGGTTGTGGAGAACTCAGAGCTGAGGATGAAGGCACTGATGTTATCCTTTACGGCTGGGTAGATTCTCGAAGAGACCATGGGGGTTTGATATTCATCGACCTAAGGGATAGAAGCGGAATAGTTCAAGTAGTGTCTGAACCAAAAAGTGATGCTTTTTCTGTAATGGAGAAAATAAGACCTGAATGGGTGGTAAAAGTGGCTGGAAAAGTGAGGATGAGACCTATAGGAACGGAAAACCCGAAAATGTCTACCGGGGAAGTAGAAGTTTTAGCAACTGAAGTTCAAGTCTTGAGAGAAGCAAAAACACCACCTTTTAAGATCGAGGACAATATTGAGATTGATGAGAGGTTAAGGTTGAAATACCGATATCTCGATTTAAGAAGAAAGGAAATGCTAAAAAATATTATTCTCAGGCATAAAGTTACTCTTGAATCGAGAAAGTTTCTTTCTGAAAATGGCTTCCTTGAAATCGAAACACCGTATCTTACTAAGAGCACTCCTGAAGGTGCCAGGGATTTTTTGGTTCCCTGCAGACTCAATCCAGGTAGATTTTATGCTTTGCCACAAAGCCCGCAGTTATTCAAGCAGATTTTGATGGTATCCGGTGTTGAGAAATATTTTCAGATAGCAAGATGTTTTCGCGATGAAGATTTAAGAGCGGACAGACAGCCAGAGCACACACAGATAGATATTGAAATGTCCTTTGTTGAAGAAGAAGATATTTTTTCACTTGTTGAAGCATTGTTTGAGAAACTGTTTGAGGTTGCTAACCTAAAAATTTCAAGTCCTTTTATGCGCTTGAGTTATGAGGAAGCAATGATGCGCTATGGCTCAGATAAGCCTGATATCAGATTTGAGCTTGAAATTAACAATCTCACAAACATCTTCAGGGAAACAAAAATAGAAGTTTTCAGGAAAGCAGTTGATAATGGAGGTATCTACGGAATTATCGTTCCTCAAAGATTAAGCCGAAAAGAGATCGATGAAATGAACGAATTTGTAAAGTCAAAAGGGGCAGCTGGACTGGCATGGTTTATACTGGAAAGTGGTGAAGTCAAATCGCCTCTAACAAAATATGCATCCTCTAAAGAATTGAAAGTTCTAAAAGAAAAATACTTGGATGATGAGAGCACGTTGCTGGTCTCTTCTGGAGGTAAATATCATACTCTCCAGGTTCTTGGCGAGCTAAGAAATTTTATCGCAAAAAAATATCAATTAATAAATGATTCTCAAGGATTTAAAATTTTATGGGTTACTGATTTTCCCCTTCTGGAATGGGACGATGAGGAAAGTCGCTGGAAAGCAAAACATCATCCGTTTACAAGACCGACAGATGAGACAGTTGATTATTTAGAAAAAGATCCTGAAAAAGTAAAAGCTCATGCTTACGATATCGTTATTAACGGTGTAGAAATCGGTGGAGGCAGTTTACGAATATTTGACCCTGTAACCCAGACAAGGGTGTTTAAGGTTCTTGGAATTGACGAGCAAGAAGCCATGAAAAAGTTTGGTTTTTTGCTTGAAGCATTTGAATATGGAGTGCCGCCTCACGGAGGCATTGCGATCGGGCTTGACAGGCTGGCGATGTTGATTGCAGGAAGGTTGACAATTCGTGATGTGATAGCTTTCCCAAAAACCCAAAGTGGAACATGCTTGCTTACCGGTGCACCTGATGAAGTTGACTTAAAGCAGCTCAAAGAGCTTGGAATCAGGATTGACTGAGACTAAAAAATCTTTTAAAACACTTAACGGTACTTCTTCCGTAAAATGAAAGCATCTTTCCTGCAAGGCAGAATATAGTTCCAGCCCAGAAAAAAGGGATTTGTAAAGGATGCTCATTGAGTCCTCCAACTGACATCACAATTAGTGCGTAGGAAGCATGGAGAACTAAAGATCCAGACTTTTCTAATATATGCATCTTTTCTGACCTGATATCTTTACCGACAAGCAACTTGATTAAAAGATACAGATAAAATAGAAAAATCACTGACATAGATGCCACAATAGCTTGAGAAACGCCATTTAAAATCCAGAATAAGAAACCGGATAAGAGCGAGAAAATCGTTACAAGTACACCTTCTCTGATACGCAAAACGCGTTTTTCCAAGCAAAAGAATAAGGTAATTATCAGGATAAGAGTTAAGCTAAAAGCGATGACATTAAGTGACCTCACATATTCTAAATAGACGGGAGTATTTGTCCAGTAAGGATAATTTAAAGACATATACCAGGAATAAAATGTTGAAACAAGAAAAATAATTCCTAAAGATGAAAATAACAAAACAGTGACCATTACTAAATAAAACTCAAACAGTTCTCTTTTAAGGTTAGCCATAACTATGCACTCCGGGAATTAAATAGGTAGTAATATATGTAAAAACAAGCGCTACAAAAGAAACAACTCCAATTACGCAAGAGAGCCTACCAGGCCATTTTCTTCCTGAGTAAATCCTCATATGTATGTAAGCAGAGTAAAAAAGCCACATCATGATAGACACGTTAATTTTTGGACTCCACCACCAGGACTCGCCTTTCCAGGCTTCAATAGCCCAGGGATAACCTATAAGCATTCCTGCAGTTAGAAAAATATATCCAGCTTTAATTTGTTGATATGAGAAAGATTCATATTCAAGCATTTTCTTTGTTTCACTAAAAATGCCCATAGTTAATGAAGGTATTGAGAGAAGAAATAGGGCATATGAAGTAAACAGCATCGGGGGATGAATCCACATGTAAGGAGTGTTATAGAGATAAGTTGCACGAGCTTTGAAACTTATTATTTGATAATAGTCAAAGTGAGAGATTGCTCTGAAAAACTCTCTGATTTCTAAATCTAAAAGAGGTAGTGGGTTAGAAAAAGGATCAAAAATAGCGACCAATCCTGAGAAAATTGCTGATACTATCGAAATGCCGATTTTTGTATTTTCATCTATCGTGTTGGTAACTTTAAGAAGGGCAAAGAAGAAGAACAAAAATAACCAGAAGAATAACTTTTCCGATTCGATCCAGGGGGGCACATAAAGATAAATATTCTCAATTGGAATCGGTTGCGTGTCTAAATTAACAACCTGGTGAATAATCAGGTGAAACCTGATGATGAAAATAAATGAGGCAGTTAAAAAAAGAAAAGAAAAGACAAGAAGATAGCGAAGGAATTTTCGAAGATTTTTATTTACAGCAACTATTAGAAAAAGAAAACATAAAATAAACATAGGGATTTTAAAAAGGAAAGCGTTAGAAACGAGCATTTCTCTGGCAAGTTCGTATATTTTTAAATTCATACTAAAGTGAAATCTTATTATATCCGTTAACTATATTGAATGCTTTTTTCATTTATGGCTCAGTGATAAAATAATCTTGGAAGTGAAGGTTCTGCCTTGTGCGTGAGGTGCTTAAAACTCGCTTGAGCCAGCACTTCGAGCGAGGGAGCCTGCCACTGCTGTCGGGATTGAGGCTTCTAAAGAAGCTTCGGCGAGGGCAGCACAAAGGCACCCACTTATGTGGGCGTGGGTTCAGCCGAGTAGTACTTCACGGCAAGGCGGTGCCTTCACGGAAGGAGTACAAATGAATAGAAATAGTATCACTATTTTTTTAGTAGCATTTGTTGCAGTTATCGTATTTACAATAGCTGGTTGTGGTGGTAGTGAACCGGAAACAAAACCCGCCATCAATCAATGCCAGAATCAAAATCAGCAGGTTCAAACAAC
>CALIRS010000167.1 GCA_938042205.1 uncultured bacterium
ATTTTTCCCCTTCTTGCCAAATTTCTTAAAAAAGCGACCGGAATTATTAAAAACTACAATTCTGTGATTGAAGGTATCTGCTACATAAATCTTGCCATCATTTCCAATAGCTACATCCGTAGGCTTATTTAAACGATCAGAACCAAACCCGTAGATTGAAAACATATGGTAATAACCCTTAGGCTTTGCTGGACGGACAAGAGAAGGTGGCTTCGTAAACAAATAGAAAAGAACAAGCAACCCTATCAGCAAAAGTAAAAGTATGATTATGATAAGAAGATATTTCTTTATTTGTCCTGACCTTTCATAAGAAGTAACTGTAGACAAAGTAGCTCATTCCTTTCTTAGGGGCTCAAGCCTTTGAAGTGCCTTTTTTGCTCTTTCATCGTCAGGGATAAATTTAAGCACCCCTTTGTATGCCTTAATTGCCTCTTCTGTATTGCCCATTTTTTCGTATGCCTGCCCTAATGCATATACGTAGTCAGCAGCTTCCGGTTCAAAAGCAATGGCTTTTTTGTAGGCTTTTGCAGCATCTTCATATTTTCCTGCCTTAAAGTAAACGTTGCCCATCTGGAAATATACTAAGCTATACTGTGGTGCAAACCCATCTTTTACCCGGGCTGCTTTCTTTAAGTAGTGAAGGGAATTGCTTAGTTCTCCTGCTTCATAATAGGCAACGCCAAGAAGATATAACGCTTCTATATTATCAGGGTCAATATTTAAGGCAGACTTTAAAGTCTTTACGGCGTCTTCATGCTTTCCTATTCCAATGTAAACACGTGCCAATTTTATTCTTGCCTGAGGGTTTCTTGGATTTCTTTGAACTTCTTCTTTAGCATCCAAAAGTGCTCGCTCAGCAGCGGTACGTGGTGCCTCTATTTCTTTCTGCTCTCTAACAGAGTAAATAGTAAGAAGGATTATTAAAATAGTTCCGATAACAAGGAGGATAATGACTCGTTTTAATATTTTCACCGAACGCTTCACTCTATACGAGTGTACTGCAGTCATAAAACACCTCCCCCGAATTATAGGAACTCGTGAAAATGTACGCAATAATATATATGATTATTTAACGTTGCTTCGTTCCTGATTTAAAACTGTTTGTTCTAACAACAGAATAATTTATCTTTTCCCTCTTTCCCATGTGGCAAAGATCACAAAATCGTTCATTAGTATGACACAGCCGGCAATTCTTGATTCCTCTGATTTCTTTAGCAGCCGCAAGACCATGTTTCTTTATCCATTCTCTCGATGGTCCGTGTGGGCCTGGAAACCTATGGCACTGATTGCAATACCCATAAGGTATAACGGCTTTAGATCCTGGATGACAACGAAAACATATGTCTTTTTGAGTAAAACCAGGTCTTGCATGTCCTGGAACCCAGCCCGATGGATGCGGCATTTCAAGACCGTGACATGCATTACATGTCTTCATATCATGGCATCCACGACAGTTTTTCCCAATCGGAGCAACGATTTTCACAAACCGATCCCGTGGCCTGACTTTCTTTCCCATACGAGATATATCACCAGGGTGGCAAAGGTTGCATCTTGCCTCTGCCTTCTTGCCATTATGACACACAAGACAAGCAGTCATTTCAGGGTTTCTCGGAACTCTTATTGTTTCTTTATGGCCAACTGTGTTATGACAATTTATGCATAGATGGTCGAGAAAATCTGCATGTCGCACCCTTACATCACTTTCTATTACTCTTTTTTCGACACTATGACATTTAAGACAAGCTGAATTGACAACATTTGCTTCACTAAGATTTCCTTTGTTCCTAAAGGTACTTTTTAAGAGCCATCTCGTGTAATCGAGCTTATGGATTAAATACCCTGAAACGCCAGGTTCACGATGGCAGGAAAGACAATCTTGTTTCGAATGAGACGAAGTCTTCCAGCTTGAAAACTCCGATTGATGACATCTGCCACATACCAAAGGTTTTGATGTGTAATATTCGGTCAAAACTACTATTAACGACATCGTAAGGATTAAAATAAGCATTCCCATCCATCTTTTGCGAACCAAATCCGGTGTTTGTTTCGCCTGGCGTCTTTTAATGACATACGCTTTTTTATGCCTTCTAACAAACGAACCCATAAGATGGTAAACCAGCAATACAGATAAGGTTAAAATAGCCACAAGCACGATCAGGATTGCGAGAACGACGAACGTCATTTTCAGGTTTTCCCGAGGGAATTTAAGGGTTTCAATAATGATTCTAATAAATCTTACCAGGTGACTTCCAAAATCGGTTTGAGCAAACATTACTTGATCAACTTCTTCCTTAAAGCCTTGATTTGTTCGCTTGCAAGCCCGGGGTGAATATGGCTTATATGACATTCTTTACAGCTTGATTCGATGTGACAGCTATAGCAAGCTTCAGTACCTTCTTTTTTTACAATCTGTGAATGAGATGGTAGAAATCCTTTGGGATGAGGCATTTTTATTCTGTGGCAGCCTTCACAGAGAGTTCTGTTATGACACTTAATACAGCTCTCTTCTGCCTTGATTGCTTCTTTGCCATGAATGTTTAACCAGAATTCCTGATGTGGTAGAGGTATTTTGTGGCACCTGGCACAAAAGCCGCGAGCATGGCACACCTGACAACTTGCCTGCTTTCCCAGACCATGCGTTTCACTCCATGTGCCTTGGTCGTGGGTTAATCGATAGGGAGAATTAACATCAGATGCTTTTTCTATTCTCTTAATATGGCAAATAGTACACTTAGCAGATGCCCTGGATCCGTCATGACACTCCAGGCATTTGTCCATGTTTATTTCTTTTTTAGTTTTAATTGAATCGCCATGTACAACAGCACTATGACAATAAACGCACTTATATCCTTCATTTAGAAAATCGCTATGTCTTACCTTAACCTTTTCTCCTTTTATCACTCCCCTTGAAATTTCATTGTGACAATCAAGACAAAAACTGCTTTGAACATAAGCAGGCGAATAGCGGGAAAGATTGAAGGTAGCAAACAACATATTCATCGCCCTGATTCTTTGCTCAAAAAGACCAATCACTCCAGGTCGTTGATGGCAAAATTGACAGCTTAATTCCTTGTGTGAAGAATTTGCCCAGTTTCTTACCTCGTCAAGGTGGCATAACTTGCAATAAGTTGTTTGAGTACTTAAAAAGCTAATAGCGCTAAGAAAAACGATGAATGCACATATTAACAAAATTGGAATGATCCTCTTCTGAACCATAACAAAAGATTATAGAAGATTAATGGAAATTAATGGGGCAAGATCTTGAATTAAGAAAAATCCATATTTTAAGGTCTAACTCCTTCATTCATCATTTTGTTAAGGTTACTGTGAAGACTGTTTTATCTTTTTCTTTATTTATCACTACCATTCCTACATTTTCTCCGCCTTTATCCAGATAGAGAAATGCTCCCTCATTTGTCTCGGTAATAGTACCAATCTTATAACCAGCATCTGGTAGTTTTTCTTTATAGAAGGCAACCACTTTTGAAAAATCATCGCCAGTAGCAAAATTGATATTGAACTGCACTTTCCCTTGAGACTCTGTTCTTATAACTCCCTTTACTCTGGAACCTTTATAAATTGGAAATTCTTCGGGAAAATCGGCCGGGATCTTGCCCCCTGCTTCAAACTCAGCCTTGCCCTCCTCGGTTCTTACTTTCACCTTTCCTTTGCTGACATCAATTTCTGTTTCCTTGCCGGTTTCTTTCTCAATAGCTTTCTCTGTTGTCTCTTCCGCAACTTTCCTTGCAATCAGGGAACAGCCCGGTAAAATCGCAGTTGCAATCAAAACGAATGTACTTATTAAAAAGACAGATAAAAAGGGAATCTTTGCCCTGGCCATCTTTTTCTCCCCTTTCTATACAAATAAATTGATGACCATTATAGCATTGCCTTTTCTCTGCAGAGTCGAACCTTATAATTTCAGAGATTATATATTACCAATAGGTTTACCTGGCGCGACTTAAATTTCTTTCATGCAGGGTGCGTAAAATCTAACAACTTCTCTTTGCAAGATGTTTAATTTTTAAGAAAAGGAAGGCTGCCAAACTATCGGACTTCTGAAGTGCAAAATTCACAATTCAAGACCTGACCCCGCCCTGTGTCCTGTGCGGTTTGAAATCTTTCTATATCGAGGCACTTCCAAAACTCAGGAAATACGTATTTACAAAACGGTTGGCGGAGCCGACGGGATTTGAACCCGCGCTCACCGACTTGACAGGCCGGCGTGTTAACCAGGCTACACCACGGCTCCGCAGAGTTGAAAAGCAAAAAATAATTTTACTGATTAAATTCCATTATCTCAAACGTTCCACTTAGAAATTCACAAAAATTGGACTTAGGGAACTTCCTTTCCTTGTAAAAAGTCTTTAGTGGACCTCAATTCCTTATTTTGCCACCTCTTAATTGCTACGTTACTATGTTACTACACCACAAGTATGGTGGGCGCTAGAGGATTTGAACCTCTGACCTCTTGCTTGTAAGGCAAGCGCTCTCCCACTGAGCTAAGCGCCCATTATGGTAACGTGTTGACTCACAGACATTGTAACATGGTGACATGGGAAAGTAGTAGCTTTGCTAATGGCTTTATTACTTATCTTTACTATTTATTAATAATCTTACTTGCTCTCTCAAGATAACGTATCCCCTTCATAAGAAACTGATAAATTTTTATCCGGAAGATAACCAAATGCTCTGGAAAAGTACAGGCGGATTTTGTTTAACAAATAGATTCAAAGCACCTACCAGAAACTTTTTAAAAATCTTTCTCATACTTCTTTGCTCTTCCAAAGCCTTCAGCGATACCGGTAGCGACTGACTTTGATAAGTTTCTAATTGAAACCTAACCTCAAACTTCACATCTTAAAGAAATTCTAAAACCACACGTGAGCCTGGCCGCTATATCAAAAGCCCTTTGAAACCATTAGCATTTCTTTCAATTGGTGCCCCCAGGGGAATTCGAATCCCCGCCGCAGCCTTGAAAGGGCTGTGTCCTAGGCCTCTAGACGATGGGGGCACAAATACTAAATTTTAAAGGCAGATAAGTATTTTTTCCATAGGTTTTAAGCATAACTCAGTTGCTTTCCAGACTATCTACTAAATCTTTTTAAGAAGTTTTCCTAACTATTACATTCCCGACCTCAGCCTTCTTGCTAAGAAAATCGGTAATTTTTCATCAATTATCTTTTGCGCCGCAGTATCAACATCATACTCAACCCTGTATTCGTGAGCTTCCAAGTTCTCATCAATAAGAGCAAAACTGGCCCTCCAATCAAAATCTCTCGGCTGCCCCACACTTCCTGGATTTAAAAGAAGAAACTCATCTTCCCCCTTGAAATCAACAGAAAGACTGATTTTATCCTCAGGCAGCCACCCTTCAAACAAAATTTTCTCCCCTGAAGCGCGACATTTTGAAGCAATATGAGTGTGACCAAAAAAGCAAAGGTTAATCCCGGCTTCCTCAAGAGCATAGATTGCTTTCATAGCATCATAATCCGAAAAAATATATTCCCATTCTGGGCCAACCGGACTTCCGTGCACCAGAAGCAATTTAGCAGCCTGAGGCCTTAGCATCATCTCTCTTATCGGTTCCAACGTTTTTAAAAACTCCAAATTCTCGGGCATCAAAACACTCATCGTCCATTCTCCAGCAACTCTTGCATCATAGCTAAACTCAGAAAAATCCAGTTTGCCAGCCACTCCAAGGTCATGATTTCCGGCAAGAATGACGCTGCACGTATCTCTAGCCAGCGAAACACATTCGTTAGGCGAAGCCCCATAACCAACCAGATCGCCAAGGCACCAGATTTCGTCACAGGAAAGCTTTTCAAGTTCATAAATTACTTTTTCAAAAGCTTCCAGATTCCCATGGATATCGCTTATAATCCCAATCCTCTTTGACATTTCAATCCTTTCTTTCTATAAACTTCATGTTTTTAGAATATAGGATACTGTTTTAATTCGCTAACAAAGATTATCTGGAGAAAATATGGAAAAGCTTGAAATCTTGTTTCAGATTTTAACAGCTTTTGCAGTAGCCCGCCTTCTGGGGCGCTTTTTCATCCGCTTTGGCTTACCGTCTATCATCGGAGAGCTTGCCGCAGGTGCCATTCTCGGTCCAAAACTTCTAAACATTATCGGGCACTCTCAATTTATGGAATCATTCTCCGAGTTAGGTCTCATAATTCTTCTTTTCGTAGCCGGTCTCAAAACTCACCTCCATGAGCTTTTTGAAGTTCAAAAATCAGCAGTCAAGGTTGCTTTCCTTGGATTATTGTTCCCATTTATTCTTGGTTATCTCTGCGTAATTCCTTTTGGCTATCCGCTAGCTGAAAATCTTTTTGTAGCTACCGCATTGGTTGCTACATCTGTGGGAATAACAGTTAGAGTCCTCGAGGAACTTGGATACTCGACTAGAAAATCGGTGAAGATAATACTTGGGGCTGCAGTTTTAGATGACATCTTAGGGCTTATAGTGCTTGTGGTAGTCAAAGGAATAGCTTTAGGAAAAACAAACTTTGCAGAACTTATATTGCTTGCCATAGAAGCTTTTCTATTCGTAGGAATCATCGGATATTTTGGACCAAAGCTTGTAAGGAAGCATCGTCCATCTGTATTCTCAAAGCTTTCGCCAGAATTTCTTTTTGAAATTTCCGTAGTGTTGATGCTGGCTCTTTCATTCTTAGCTGAATACATAGGGCTCGCAGCAATCGTTGGTGCCTTTCTTGCAGGATTGACGCTTTCCGACCTCAAGGAATTCGCCAAAATACAAGAGCGGTTTGTTTCCCTTTCCTGGTTCTTTGTTCCTTTCTTTTTCGTACTGATGGGTACTTATATAGATATAGAAGCATTTTCAAAGCCAATCGTACTTCTGGAAACACTGGTATTTACAGGAGTTGCCCTGATTAGTAAGTATTTTGGAAGCTATCTGGGGGCGCTGGAAGAAAAAACCCAGGTTGCACGCGAGGTAGGAGTTGGGATGATTCCTCGCGGTGAAGTGGGAATAGTAATTGCAGGAATCGCACTTGCAGCTGGAGCTATCGATATCAACGTTTACACCAGCGTCATTGGAATGGTAGTGATGACCACAGTTCTTTCTCCTTTTCTTATCAAATACGTTTACACTGCTGGAAAAGGATATTAGTTCAACGCGAAACTGGCTCTCCCGCAAGTACCACCAGATTGCGTCCGGAGACTTTGGCTTCATAAAGCGCATTATCTGCTTCTCTTATTACCTGTGATGCCTCATCTCCATCTTCGGGATATGACGCAATTCCTGCGCTCAAAGTTAGCTTGCGGAGCGGTAGAGCTTCTTCGCCCTCAAATCGTGTTTGTTCAATAGTAAGCCTGATTCGCTCGGCTACGATCTTTGCCTGCGGCTTGCTTGTTTCCGGGAGAACTAGCACAAACTCTTCTCCACCATATCTTGCAGGAATATCGCTTTCCCGGCAATGATTTCTCAAAATATTTGCTACTCTCCGTAGCGCTTCATCGCCTACAAGATGCCCATTTGCGTCGTTGTATTTCTTGAAATGGTCAAGGTCAAAAATGATAATCGAAAGTTCTCTTTGCATTCTTTTAGCTTTAGCAATCTCCTGCCTGAGCCTTTCCTGAAAGTGGCGATAGTTGAAGATGCCTGTTAGCCCATCAGTGATTGCCAGCTCTCTTGCCTGTTCAATAAGCCTAAATTTTTGCAGAGCCAGGGCTGCTATTTGCGCAAAAAGAGCTAATGCCTTTCTCTCGTAATCTGTAAAAAAGCGAGGTCTAAAGTCATCAACATAGAGAATGCCGAGAAAACTACCATTAACCCTTAAAGGTGCGGCTGCGAGAGACTTTATCCCCTCTTTTTTCAAGATTTCATTAATTTCAAAATCTACTCCAGTAAGATCTTCCACGGTAAAAACATCCCCTTGAGACTCCATAATCTTCCTGGTAAGGCCGTTACTACGTGCTTTCCAGCTGCTTATGGACAAAAGATTCTTGCTGAATCCAGAGCTTGTAGCAAGAAAAAACCTCGTGTCTTTTTTATCATACAGGGCAAGGCTTCCTGCGGGGGCATCAACAACAATTTTTGCCATATTCACAATCGTAGATAGTACTTCGTTTTGATTTTCCTTTTTTAATAGATGCACGATTGCTTCATAAAGAGCCGAATAAAGTTTTGACTGGGCAGAGTAGTCAGAAACTACCGAGAATAGCAAAAGAGCGGACTCTCCTCCCATAACTTCCGCTGCCGGGAAAATATTTTTAAGTTCTTCACTAACTTTCGGATTGCCGGTAACATTCACCGCAATGTTTATCTTAGAAACTTTAATATCTTTAGCCGAAGTGAATGTCTCAACTTTTAGTTCTTTTGCAAGCTTTAGACCTGGAGCTTGAGGGTTGATATCGTAGATGCCAGCGAGTTCTACATAAGAAGACTCCGAAAATACCTCCAGTAGTTTGGAGCCACCGCGACCTGCACCTGCAATAAAAACCCTAAAAGTTTTCAATTTGTCCTTGCCTCCTCATTAATTTTGCTTTTTAAACAACTTAAAACCGTCGTGCAACCCGCGAAATCGGATGTCCCTTAGCTTTAATTTCAAGCTCATTAAACCAGCCAAATGGAGTTTTTTTAACCTCAAAATCTTCATTTTCAAGCTCTCTTTGAATCCTTTCCAATATTTTTATAGCTTTATCGGCAGGAGCAAGCTCAGAAAATAGGTGTGCAAACGGATGAATTACGATTTTTTTAACACCGATGCTTCTGCTATGAGAAACCAGAAATTGCGTAAAAGAGCTTATAACCTCTTCCTCTCTTCCCACATCCTCCTTTTCAACCCCCATAAAAACAAGCAGACAATTGTCCATTTCTATCTCTCTTTCTTCTGGTTCTTCAAAAATTGGAGATCTTCCTTTTTCAGTGACTACACTTTTAAAATAAGTAAGATGCCAGAAGAGAGATCTCATTAAATTCTCCTTTAAAACAGCATAAGAAAGTTAACGATTAGCTAAATCAGATAATTCAGTTATAATATTTTGCCATACTTATTTGACATATCCGGCGGGGTAGCTCAGTTGGTAGAGCAGCGGACTGAAAATCCGCGTGTCGGCAGTTCGATTCTGCCCCCTGCCACCATAGATCGACCGCATGGTCATAAAGCTTTGTTCACTATAACAACAAAGATAACCAGGGAGAAATGAATGGAAGACAGGATAATTCTTACAAAAGATGGTTATAAAAAACTTAAGAAAGAACTTGAAAAATTAAAAACCGTTGAGCGCAAGAAAATTGCTAAAATGCTTGAAGAAGCCAGAAGCCACGGCGATTTTCGGGAAAATGCAGAATATGACGTTGCCAAAGACAAACAAGCCCACATAGAAACGCGGATTCTTCAACTTGAAAAGCTACTCAAAGAGGCTGAAATACATGATGAATCAAATAATGAACACGGTGTTGTTTGCGTGGGTTCACTGGTGACTATAAAAAACAAAAAAACAGGAGAAGAGTGCGTTTATAAACTGGTAGGGCACGGAGAAGCTGATCCTTCAAGCGGCTCAATTTCTATCGCCTCCCCCGTAGGAAAAGCGCTTTTAGGGAAAAGGGTTGGTGAAACGGTAAACGTAGAAACTCCCTCAGGTAAAACCCAAATATCTATCCTGGGGGTCAGGTCTTGAATTGTGAATTTTG
>CALIRS010000168.1 GCA_938042205.1 uncultured bacterium
GCCTGTCTCTGAAAGAATCACCGCTCTTTCCACAGCGTTTTCAAGCTCTCGGACATTCCCGGGCCACTGATGCTTTTGAATGGAAATTTCACATTCTTTGGAAAAAGAGATTTGCTCTAAACCGTGCCTAAACGCATGACGGGCAAGAAAAGTTTTCGCCAAAAGCAACATATCGCCACCTCGCTCTCTTAACGCTGGGACTGATATGGGAAAGACATTGAGGCGGTAATACAAATCTTCCCTAAAGTTTCCTTTCTTAACCTCCTCCAATAAATTTCTATTGGTGGTAGCCAAAACCCGGACTTTAACTTGAATCGTCTTATTTCCACCTACCCGCTCAAATTCCTTTTCTTGAAGAACACGTAAAAGTTTTGCCTGAAGTGCTGCTGAAATCTCACTTATTTCATCCAAAAGAATCGTCCCACCATCTGCCAATTCGAATCGCCCTTCCCTTCTTTCCGTAGCTCCCGTAAAAGAACCTTTTTCATGACCGAAAAATTCACTTTCCATCAGAGTCTCAGAGATTGCCGCACAATTCACCCTAATATAAGGCTCTTTCGATAGCATGCTATTGCGGTAAAGCTCCCTTGCTACAAGTTCCTTACCGGTACCATTTTCTCCTGTGATCAAGACTGTGGCTTCAGTCTTTGCAACCTTGTTAACCAGAGCTTTTAAATTTCTAACCGGCTCACTTTCGCCAATAATATCAGAGGAACGGTTATCACTTTCCTCCACATAATACTTGGTGACCCTTTTCATCTTATCAAAAGATGCAACCTTATCCACGACCACCTCTATTTGTTCAAAAGAAAATGGCTTTACTACATAATCAAAAGCTCCCATCTGCATGCAGGAAACAGCCGACTCAACAGATCCGTAACCAGTCATCATAACCACCATTGGCCCGTCGGATTTGGCCATGATTTCTTCCAGCAAGTCTGTGCCCTCTCCGTCTGGCAATCTTAAATCAAGAAAGACCAAATCGAAAGAATCCCTTGCCAAAATTTTACGGGCACCTTTAAGGTTGCCAGTTGAAGCCACCGAATATCTTTTATTCCGCAATTGAGTTTCCAACGCCTTTCGAATCATTAACTCGTCATCAACTACAACTATCTTCTCGATTGCCATATATGTAAACTTATCAAAGTTGTGTAATGATTGTCGATTTCCAACTAAATTCTTTCCTCGTATTTCCCCATATCATTTACCTTTGGTTTCAAATTAAATGACCGAAATTCCCACAAACATATTAATTCTTACACAAAGAAAAATACCATCCGAATTATTTCTATGGCTTCCTTGGCTTAAAGATATGGTTTTTCAATCAGAGCTTACTGCTGCTCTGATAAATGACGGTTCTACAGAAAGAACTCCTAGGTCAGATTTTGAGTTTTGGAACATTCCTTTGATTGAAGACTTAACTCCTGAAGCTATGTCTGAATTTTCTGCGATATTAATTGCGGATAGCCCAAACAACTTAGCAAAATATAAGATTACTAATTTAAAAGAGCTTCCCTTGGGTTGTTTTTTCGGAGGTCTTCGCCCAGCATCTCTACAAAACCAGGTCGAAGACGCAAAAAAATTTGGGATCTCCTTTATGCTCAGTGACCTACTTCCATCTGAACTGGAAGGCTTACTCGATGAAAATGCATTTAATTTCTTTTGCGAAAAAAGTATTTTCACCCCAGCACCTGCTCTTTCCAGCGTAAATCAAGAGGCAGAGAAAAGAGAAAAGACCACTTACATTATAGACTCTTCATCTAGGGCACATGAAGATCATCTCGATAGTTTATTTTTTGAATTTTTTAATCAAAACCCAGATTGTACAATCATTGATTTAGCATCGATAAATTCCACCGCAGACTTCTCCGAGATTACTTCCCTGAGGAATTGTAAAAATATATTCGTTAATCACCTCCCCATTTCTTTTTCACATTTTATTTCCGATTTTTGTAATATTAATGGCATTCGATTGTGTGCTTTAAAAAAACAGGATGATCTCTCCTTTGAAAGGACATTTCTATCACCGAAATTATTGGAAAAAAAATCAATACTCAGAATTGATTCCTACCGTTCGGTTAGGGAAATTTTTAAAGATATTAATTGCACCCAAGGAGGTAGAATAAAATCTCATAACCCACCAGAGTTAACCAAGGGCTACTCTCTAAAAGAAGGGATCCGAAACCATCTTACGAAATCTGAACCGAACTCAGCAGGTGAAGAACACATAAATATTCTGGAAATTCTTCGGAAAAGCCAAGCGGAGGTCTACAATAACAGAGAAGACAATAGGCTTATCAAAAATTTGGATCCATTTAATTTACTTCAGAAAAACCCGTATACTATCTCTCGAAGAAATTCTTGGTTCCATGCTAAAAAAACCATTTTTGAAAAGGTTAAATTTAAAACAGATGAATTTTACAGAGCACTGGCAGATGATCTTTTAGATGAATTCATTGAAGAAGATTTAGGTAAGCACGCACCATTATATATAAAATCAATATGAAAAGTTTTTACAAAGTTATAGATAGTAT
>CALIRS010000169.1 GCA_938042205.1 uncultured bacterium
TTTAGCTACATCCAGATCTTCAGGAATAGTCAGTGTATAGCGATGAGCAATTTCTAATAAATTTTGTTTAGAGCCTGATTCAAGTGCCTGTTTTAGTAATCGATATTCATCCGGAGAAAATTTTTCTCTGCCCGAATCAGGGATTGCCTCTGTTTCTCCTAAAATGACATCCTCTTGCAAAAAATTCTCCCCAAACAAGTCGCTGGCGAACTTTGCTACGAGTGGTTTATCACTTTCTCCACCTGCAATCGTTGCACTTGTAGCAATGCATCTGAAGGGTCCCGTGCGACCGCCTTCTCTAAGTCTTGTTTTTAATCGCCGAATGAGCATTCCCATTTCAATACCTTTAGATCCCCTGTACTGGTGGGCTTCATCTATTACAAGAAATGTCCACCACTGAGCGCATCCATTATCAAAAAGAGGGCTATCATCTGGTCTAATAAGAAGATATTCCAGCATAGAGTAATTGGTTAGCAGGATATGGGGTGGATTTTGTCGCATTTCCTTGCGTAAGACAAGTTCACCCTGGAGTCGATTGTTGATGTGATCTCGTGCGTGGCGCTGTGAGTCATTTTCATCTTCAGGCGTTTCACCTATATATTGACCGAATGTGAATCTAAATTGTGAACCTGCTTCCTGAAGTCTCTTGCAAATCTCTCCAAGCCGTTCTCGCTGATCATTAGCCAGTGCATTCATTGGATACAGTATTAGAGCACGCACACCAGGTCCTAATTGCCTTGCTTGGAATTCCTTATATAGGTGAAGAAGAATTGGATATAGAAAAGCCTCTGTTTTTCCACTGGCTGTGCCTGTCGTAACAACTACATTATGTGACTCACCAAATACTTTCTGAATTGCTCTTTCCTGATGTAAGAAGAGATGCCTGTCACCTTGTAAAGCTTTTAAGAATCCTTCATCTGGTGGATTGGGGAGTAGTTCTTTAAAGAGTTCCTTTGCTTTTTTCCCACGCTTGAAAACTGGGGTAGCCTCAAGATACGGACCTTTCCTCAAGTGACCAAAGTCTAAAGCTTCCTGAAATGATCTTCGGAGATCCGGATCTTTAAAGTAGAAAGTTGTCTTGAGATAGCGCCTGTATCTCTCCTCAACTTGTTTAGATAATTCCACGGGATCAATCTGAGCCATGTCTATTACTTCCTATTATAGATTTTAGCTTTTCTATATTCCACGAATGTGATGATTTTCTTCTTTTATCATAAAGTATACGCAATCGTTTCACCTTATCCATAGTTAATCCTGCGCCTTCAATTTCCCTTCTACTAAAACCTTTACCCTGACGATGTTTTTTAAGGTGATATCTACCAGGACATTTGATAATTGCTTTAATTTTACTATATTTTTTATCTTCAAGAATGGAGTGTCCTACTGGTTGCGGTTTAAATTCTACTGGTGGTAATTCAACGGGAATCTTAAGAACAGGAGCTTCGCAAGCACGTGTTTTTTCTGGCGAAACCCATATTTTCATTACACATTCCGCCTGCTTGTTTCCAATTTCCTCTGCATCGCAAAAATCTCGAAATGGGACCGCAATTTCCTTCTGTTCTACCCCCACATTATATTCTCTGTTTCTGTCGGGATTAAATCCTACATGGATTTTATTTACCCATCTCTCACGAGGAAATTTTACCCAAAGTGCTTTATCAGTAATAGCAGTAAACTCTTCTCGAGATGAAGAGGAAATTTTGTCTGTCCAACTTTCAGAGACTGATTTGACACTACCGATATTCCACCATACTCTTTCTATTAAAACCGTGGCCTCAACACTAGCATTCCCGTCTCTAAAAATCCAATGACTCTCATCATAATCAGGTTTAGGTGGTATTGTTACAACTGTAAGGTTATCTTCCCGGTAAATTTTCAAATCAGGAAGCTTCTCTTTATCAGCCAATTCAACTTCGCAATTGGCTTGATGAAAGAATTGAACTGTAACATCATTATAACCATTCGATGTGGGTAAACATTCAGAGTTTTTTATTTGAATATCTTTCAATCCAGCAACAAATCTAAAGTCCATACTCTCTACTAAATCACCGTTTTTATCATAAATACGAACAAAATACCAACCCCCCCGCCGGTTTGTTAATTCATTAGGCATCCTCTGTTCCGCTACATCCTCTTGTGGAACAAATTGTGTCCGCCACCTGTTTCTACCACTTCCTTCTTCACCTAATACTATCGCTCCAACATTATTCCATACACTTTTATCATCCGCTTTAATACAGGGCGGTTCAATACCAAAAAGAGGTCCCATATCCTCAGAGTGATCAGATATTTCTTTCCCTACCAGTTGAAAGCGAGAGCTTCCAGTCTTCAATTGGATTCGCTCACCCTTAGCATTAATAAATGCAATATCTGTATCCTTTTTCTGTCTTAGGACAAAAAAATGTGCTTTATATCCGTTTACTTGAACATTTTCTGGTACTACAGGAGCGGAGCCTGACGCCTTTTCGTCGCGTTGCCATTCTTCTGGAACAATTATTAGATAGTAGCCGGTTGTCGGGTATTTGACCCGCCTCCCCAATCCATGCCAATCTTTTCGCATTTTGAAAACAAGATAATTCCTGCCTTCTTCGGTAACAGGGATACGGATTTCTTTCTCTTGTTCCCCATTGTTCCAAGAAACTTTTACTTTACCCTCGAGGTATTTAAGATGGTAACGGGTATCATCGGAAGTATCCTGCTCAAGTAATTCATCATTTTGAGTTACTCGTGGCGATACAATCTCTTCAGGAACCTCTATGCAAACAATCCAGTTCCGATTTTTATTCCAACAAATGATTTCGGGCTTCAAATGGCGTGGTCTCTCCTCAGGAGATGTCTCACTTGAAGATCCCTGTTCTGTATTGCCTCTTGGTCTTCCCCCTCTTTTATTGGGTGGTGGCGTTTTCACTGGCTCCGGCCATTCTTCTTGTTCTTCCTGTTTGATCTCTTCTGATTCTACCTCTAATTCTTTCTCCTCAGGCTCCAATTGTTTTATATCTGCCTTCTCTTTGCTGTCTTTGGCTTCTTCTAATTCCCTAAGAGGATTTTCTTCTTGACATCTTTTCTTTTGCTCCTCTTGTGCCTTCTTTTCTTCTTCTTTCTTTAACTCGCACAGTCTCTTACGCTTATTAATAATAACTCTTGCAACAATCACTACCGATACAGCGAAAAGCACAATAAAAATTGATACAATAAAATCTATCATATCTTCACCTTCTTACTTCACCGTTTCGCCTAACATAATTCTTTACGCAATATTGCGTATATCCTAATTAAAATGCAAGTTTGATTGCGTAATATTCCTAAAAACAAGATATTAAGAAGTTAAACAATGAAAAGAGCAGATTTGGTAGATACATACATGAAATTTTTTCATTTGAAAAACTACTCTCCAGCAACCTAAAAAACTTATCCTAACCACTTTAATCTATTTCCTGACTATGTTGAAACCACTATGGTTTCAAATGTGGATTCAAAATTTTTTTAAAACTTTTTTAACTTCACTGAAGAATCGAAAAATTTTCCCTACTCTGCAATGAAGCAAGCTCTCACTAGTAATTTAAGTTGTTTTTCAATTCTTAAACCAAACATAGAAATTCCATAATTTTTGATGTGTGGAAGTAAAAATTTCCTGCAATTATTTTCAGTAAAAAATACAAAATCATCTTTGCCTAAATAAGAAACTTTTTGCAGTTGGTTTAATACAGAATTTAGCCACTCTTTGATTTCATCAGATGACATTTTGTTTAAGTTTTTATCATATGGTTCAATTTTTCTATTCAAGTCAAGCAAACCACATTCAGCAAAAAGAATGAAAATCTTATCAGGATTTAACGATTTTGCGCATTGTAAACTTTTTCGGAAAAGCGGGCTTACATACAAATCTTTTGCTTTGGATTTATGATTAAGTTTTTTGCTGATGCACGAAATTAAAACAATCTTTGCCAAATATTACTGATAGAATTTAAGAACATTATAAAGTTTGCAAATAAGAAACTTCACCCATCAAAATAAAAATGCCCTTCTCAATTGAATTAAACGTGATGCAAATAACCTGAAAGCTATTACAAATTCAAAAAAGTTGAGACAACCGCCGCTATCAACCAACACATTTTCCTTTGCGGCGGTTGGCAAAGACCAAATCCGCAAGCAAAAGCATTGCGCTACATCTATAATTCCTTTTCAACTAATGGAGCATCGGTGTTTTGTTTGTTATAAACTGTTGCCCGCTCACTCTTCTATGCCAGTTACGGATTCAAGAGCCTTCTCAAAGAGCGGCAAGAAGGCATTGACCTTTGTCTTTGCTGGGTCAATCTTGTAGACTGCTTGCTTCCACTGATCTTCGTATCGATCCATTTTGAGACCATCGGGCTGGAACTTCTCTGCGACAGATTTTGGCAGTTTGAAAAAGAAAGCAAACGTTTTTGAGCTAACCCATTTGATACCAAAAGCGTTGAAGAAACCGTGCTTAAAGCCACAGTAGTGTTTGTTGAATTTCATCTCAAGAGGCCATCCCTTGCTCTTTACGAGCTTCTCGGTTTCTTTGACGAAAGTTAGAAAGGCAGCAACACTTTGTTTGTTGTAGTAGCTCTCGTAGAAGGCACGGTCATAGGTTTCCAGACCACGAACGGTTCGGACTTTTTTAGGTTGTTCAGGTTCTAGTTTGTTGACAAGCAGAAATTGATTTGAACCCTCTGTCCAACGTTTTATCTCAATAAGGTCAACAGGATAAGTGATTGTATTTACGAGTTCGAGAGTTGAACGTTCGATTGATGGAGCGATGATGATGATTCTGACTTCATAGTTGTCCCAATTGACAACCACGTCCTCTGGTTGTTTGGGAGCTTCGAGCCAGAGATTCTTGATGGAATCGGGATTTTTCTGTGCCCAGAAAGCATATGCCAAAACTTGCGGGATAACGGAAGCATCGATGGTGAAATTTTTTATCTCGACAATACAAACATTGCCATCGCTATCAATTCCGACAATATCAGGGATGCCAGCCTTCTTGCCGCCACGAACCTGGCGCTTGAGCAGAAAGATGTCCTCAAGAATCTCCTTCGTCTCAAAGATAACCTTTTCGAACTCCTCCTCTGTTGTAAAAGGTGTCGAGACAAGGTTGAGTGTCTTCTTGCCCTGTTGCTTCCAGAATAGATTTGCCATTAGAATAACTCCTTCATTTGTGCTGACAATTGCTTATAACGGTTTACAGCTAGGTGTAGTGGCGGATATTTAGCATTCCGATAGCTTATAGGGATTCAATCGAAGAAATGCACTTGAGATTACCATAAAACTGTCATTCGAAGCACTTCACCCGCCATTGAGCTAAACGCCTGCTAGCACCTAGCCTTCTTTCTTTAAGTCCAAATATTTTCGTAGATGTTTGCATAGACATCAACTTCTGTAACTTCAAAAAATACGCGTTCTAAAAAGAATTTTTTGCCTTCGTCAGACCCGT